>JANOKQ010000388.1:0-19008 GCA_031419375.1 Acidimicrobiaceae bacterium | reverse complement strand
CAACCTGGTGGCCGACCTGGTGGGCTACTTCACCCCGTCGAGCAACCTGCGCCTGTTGCCGCTCACCCCGGAACGGTTGCTCGACACGCGCGACGGCACGGGTGATGTGCTCGGCGCGCTCGGCCCCGGACAGACGCTCAGCCTGAAGGTCACCGGCAGAGGCGGCGTTCCGCTCAACGCCAAAGCGGTCGCGCTGAACGTCACCGTCACCGAGCCGAGTGCCGGCAGTTTCCTGACGGTGTGGCCGGCGGGCGACACGCGCCCACTTGCATCGAGTGTGAACATGGTCCCCGGCCAGACCGTGCCGAACATGGTGTTCGCCAGGGTCGGTGCCGACGGCAGGGTCAGCATCTACAACAACACCGGCTCCACCCATGTGGTGGCCGATGTGGTGGGTTCCTTTGCCGACAACGCGCCCGGCCGGTTCGTCGCCATCCAACCAGCCCGGGTGCTCGACACACGCGAGGGGTACGGAGCACCCCTCGCAAGGATTGCCCAGGATCCGTTGGTGCTCCGCCTCACCGGCACTGCGGGAATCCCTGGCAACGGAGTGGGGGCGGTGCTACTGAACCTGACCGCGGTGGCCCCGACGGGAAACACGTTCATCACGGTGTATCCCGCCGGAGGGGCTCGGCCATTGGCATCGAACCTCAACGTGGTTGCCGGGCAGATCATCCCCAACATGGTGCTCGCCCGGCTCGGCGAGAACGGTTCGATCGCGCTGTACAACAACCAGTCCACCGTCGATCTCGTCGCCGATGTGATGGGCTACTTCACGTCGTGAGCTGCGGGCCACTTGTGGCCCACCGAATCGCGTTGTCGACGAGCGTGCGGTAATTGGCGTCCGCGTAGCAGGCCGGGCTGTCGCCGGGTTGCAGGTACGCAACGTTTGAGTTCTCGACGGTGTGCACCCAACCAATGACGTCGGGTCCCACCGGGTGTGTCCACCCGTCGTTCACACCGCGGCGACCGCTGATCGCATGGGTGGTCGAGTAAAAGTGCTCGGACGTCATCGGGTGCTGGGTTCGCAGCAGCGGGGTGACCCCGGCTGCGATTCGCGGGATCAGGTAGAGCTCGTCGCGCAGTTCGAACGTCGGTGGTAGCCCGGCACAGACCGGGTGGCCGGGCGCGGTCACCTCGACGGTGTGGGTCACGTCGAGCAGGTACCCTGAATCGGGCCAGGGCTCGCCCCACAGGTCGCCGGATGCATAGTGGAACCGGCCGCCGACGATCTCGGCGTAGCGGGGCCAGGTGGGCCACGAGGCGATCGCGTGGTGCAGGAACACCATCGGCACACCGGCGTGCAGCAACGCCGCGAACCCCTCGATCATCTCGGGAGATGGCTCGAGTAACTCGAGCGGCGGTTCGCTGCCGGTGAAACGCAGGCCAGGCATGTCGTAGAACACGATCACCTCGACGGGCTCGAGCCGCCCCTCGCTGAGTCGGTCGGGGTGCAGCCGTCGCTGCGCATCGGGCTGCTCGATGTGCTCCACATCGAGGCCGGCGTTGTCGGCGAACATCTGCAGGAATGGCTTGCGTTCGAACGGATGCCCGCCGGTGATCAACAGAACACGTGTCATCGGGCCAACCGTAGGCGTCCGGCATCACCGGCCGCGTCAGCCGACCGAGCTCGGGCCGAGCCTCGAGTGAAAGCCATCCATTGTTTGAATCGGTAGGAGCCGGAATCGGGGGGAACGCAGTGCGAAGTTCGGTGGTTGGCTGCAGTCATGGAACTTTCCGATGCCCTTGCCTTCGCCGCCCCCCTCCGCCACGGCGTGCTCACCACGCTCAAGCGTGACGGTCGACCGCAATTGTCGAACGTCTCCTATCTCCTCGGTGACGACGGCGTGATCCGAGTGTCGATCACAGCTGATCGGGCGAAGTACACGAACCTGCGGCGCGACCCCCGCGTGTCGCTGCACATCACCCGCGACGACTTCTACGCCTATGTGGTGTTCGAGGCGGACGCCGAACTGAGCGCCGTCGCGGCATCGACCGACGACGCCACGGTGGACGAACTGGTCGAGCTGTACAGCCGGCTGGCCGGCGAGCATTCCGATTGGGACGAGTACCGCCGGGCGATGGTTGCCGATCGCCGTCTCGTGGTGCAGATCACCCCGACGCGCGCCTACGGGATGCTCGGCACCTGAACTGTGGGCGGCCCGGGGGAAGGCCGGACCCGCTCAGGGAGCGAGGCGGCGGCGGATCGCGTTGGCGTGGGCGGGGAAACCCTCGTGGTCGGCCAAGGCGATGATCGACGGAGCCATTCGCCGCAGCGCGACATCGTTGGCGGAGGCGATTGCTGTTCGTTTCAGGAACGCTTCGGCGGTTATGCCCGACGACACCTGGGCGAACCCACTGGTCGGCAGCGAGGCGGGGCAGCCGATGACGAAGTTCGCCGCGCTGAACGGCGTGTGCTGACCGATCAGGATCTCGCCGGCGTCGGTGAGCAGATGGAGCATTGCCGCGACGAGATCATCGGCCACGACGAGTTGGAGATGCTCGGGCGCATAGCGGTTGCTCACCTCGGCGGCCTCGTCGAGGCTCTCGACCAACACGCACCCGCCGTTCACGCCGAGCGACGCGCGAGCCGCATCTGCCCGGTGGGTAGGGAGATCAGCGATCTGCACCGCCAACTCGGCATCAACCGCGTGTGCCATCGCCGCCGATGGCGTGATCAGCACCACGGCTGAATCGGTGCCGTGCTCGGCCTCGATCAGTAGATCGGCGGCGACGAGGGCTGGGTCGGCGCTGTCGTCGGCAATCACCACGCTCTCTGTTGGGCCGAGCAGCATCATCGTGGCCACGCCATGGCGCTGCATCTCGACTTGGGCCAACGTGACGGCGGGAGAGCCGGGCCCGACGACCTTGCGGACCCGAGGAATGCTCGCCGTGCCAAAGCCCAATGCGGCGATCCCGGCCGGACCGTTGACGCGGAACACCTGACCGATCCCCAGCTTGCGGCACACCACCAGCACCGCCGGGTCCACCGCACCGGTGCCGCCAGGCACGGGTGGAACGACGAGGGCGATGTTGGTCACGCCGGCTACCACAGCGGGCACACCGAGCTGGTACGCCACGCTTGGGTACGAGGCCTTGCCGCTCGGTACGAACAGCCCGGCCGAGGTGATCGGGGTGATCCTTTCGCCGACGAACAGGCCCGGCTCGCTCTCGAAGCGCCAGTCGCAAGCCCGTTCCATCAGCCGCTCGTTGAATGCCCGCAGATGAGCAATGGCGTCGTCGATTGCCGCGTCGACATCGGTGCCCACCTCTGCCGCTTCGATCTCCTCGGGGGTGACAGCAAGCTGCGACGGATCGAGATCGACCCCGTCGAAGTCACGCAGCGCCCGGCACACCGCCCAGTCTCCGTCGCGCTGCACGTCGTCGATGATCCGCCCGATCGACGCGCGGAGATCGGGGTCGAAGATGTCGTCGAGACCCCGCCGGAGCAACGCGGCCCGCTCGACCTCAGTCATCGACGGCCAATGCAGGTGACGCATCACCACACTGGGCGCCGTGTCGGACGAACGCCGGCTCATGCGGCTTCGGCTGCGACCCCGAGCCGCTGCAGCGTCGTTTCCATCCCGGCGCGGTTGTGCATAGTCCGATCAGCGACCCCGCTGAACGGCTTGCCCAGCTTCTTGAGAAGCTTGCCGCGGCGATCGGTCCAGGTTTCGGTAATGGTGCAACCGGTCTCGGTCGGTGTGATCTCGAAGGCCCAGTGCGACACCTTGACCGGACCCACATCGACCGCAAACGCGAACCTCGTTCCGGGATCGGCGGCGGTCACCGTGCACACGGTCGACCACGTCTTCGATCCGTTTCGGTTGCTGCCGGAGAACTTTGCGCCGACCACCGGCGCGGTGGCATCGCCTTTCCACGTGCACGCAATGGTCTCGGGAGACCATTCACCCATGCGGGTCACGTCACTGATCATCGACCACACCTTGTCGGCCGGAGCATTGATCGACTGCTGGACACGAACATCGTCACTCATCTGGCCGACGTTACCTGCGGCAGCCAGCACTACACTTCCGACACGTTCCGTGACGAAGTCCGGACATCTGTCGTGCGAGGAGCGTGCCATGCCGGTCACCGTCGTCGTCGGCGCCCAGTGGGGCGACGAGGGCAAGGCCAAGGTCATCGACCTGTTGTCGAAGGAACACGGCCTCGTCGTTCGATATCAAGGGGGGCACAACGCCGGTCACACCGTGGTGGTGGGTGACGAGCGATATGCGCTGCAGCTCATCCCCAGCGGCATCTTGTACGACCACGTGGTGCCCGTGATCGCCAACGGGGTGGTGGTCGACATGCCCACGCTGTTCGCCGAGATCGACACGCTCGAGCGACGCGGCATCTCCTGTGCACGCCTCGTGGTCTCCAGTCGTGCCCACCTCATCTTCCCGTGGCACCAGGCGTGGGACGCGCTGGCCGAACAGCACCGTGGTGATGACCGCATCGGTACAACGCTGAAGGGCATCGGTCCCGCCTATGCCGATAAGGCCCGCCGGGTGGGGATCCGCGCGGGCGAGGTGCTCGATGCGGTCGGCTTTGCTGTCGCCGTGAAGCACCGGGCGACGGCGGAGAACGAATCGCTCGTCGCCGCCGGTGGCACCGCGCTCGACGTCGAGGCGATCGTCGAGCAGTTCGTGGTGCTTGCCGCACGGCTCGCCCCGTACGTCGCGGACACGGTGAACTTGTTGCACGACGCGCTCCAGTCCGGCGAGCACGTGCTCCTCGAAGGTGCCCAGGCCACGTTCCTCGATCTTGACCATGGCACGTATCCCTTCGTCACCTCGTCGAACCCAACCGCTGGCGGCGCGTGCGCCGGAACGGGGCTCGGGCCGCGTCACATCGACCGCATAGTCGGCATCACCAAGGCGTACACCACCCGTGTTGGGGCTGGGCCGTTCCCGACGGAGTTGCTCGATGCCGATGGTGATCGCCTGGTCGAGATCGGGCGTGAGTTCGGCACAGTCACCGGGCGGCGGCGGCGGCCGGGGTGGATCGACTGCGTGATGTTGCGGCACGCGGTACGGGTCAACTCCCTCACCGAACTGGCACTCACCAAGTTGGACGTACTCGACACCTTCGAGACCGTGAAGGTGTGCGTGGGCTACCGGATCGATGGGCAACCGGTGTCTGGTTATCCCGACCGGGTGGACCTGCTGGCGCGGGTGCAGCCCGACTACATCGACCTGCCCGGCTGGGGGAGCGAACTGCGTTCCACACGCGAACGCGGTGAGCTCCCCGACGAAGCTCGCGCCTTCGTTGATCTGATCGAGCGTGAGGTGGGGATACCGATCCGCGTGGTCGGTGTCGGGGCCGAACGCGACGACTACCTGCACTGGTCGTGACGCAATGATCTCGCGATACTCGCTTCCGGAGATGGCTGCGGTCTTTTCCGATGTCTCCCGGTTCCAGCGTTGGCTGGAGATCGAACTGCTTGCCACCGAGGCGCACGTCGAACTTGGCATCGTCGATGTCGAGCATGCTGCGCTGTGCCGGGCGAACGCGCCCATTGTCGATGATGCGTTCGTCGAGGCTGTCTCGGCGCGCGAGCGGATCACCGATCACGATGTTGCTGCGTTCGTCGATGTGGTGCAGGCGGCGATCGGCCCGGTCGGGGGACCGTGGATCCACTACGGCCTGACCAGTGCCGACATCGGTGATACGGCCTGGTGCTGGATGCTGCGCGACGCAGCCGACCTTCTGCTCGACGCAGCTGCCGAACTGTTGACCACGCTCATCGAGCTGGCCAGAACTCATCGCAATACCGTGATGATCGGCCGCACCCATGGGGTGCACGCCGAGCCGACCACGTTCGGGGTGAAGGTCGCGCTGTGGGCGCTCCAGGTCGGTCGTGATCGCGAACGACTTCATGCCGCGCGCCGTGCGGTGAGCGTGTGCAAGCTGAGCGGTGCGGTCGGCAAGTACTCCAACATCGATCCATCGTTCGAGCGTTTCGTCGCAGCCCGTCTCGGTCTCACTCCTGTACCGGCTACTCAGGTGATCGCCCGCGACCGTCACGCCGAGTTCCTGTGGGCCTGTGCTGCAGTGGGCTCAACTTTGGAACTCATCGCGGTCGAACTTCGTCACCTGCAGCGCACCGAGGTGCGCGAGGTACTTGAGGGGTTCAAGCCTGGTCAGAAGGGCTCCTCAGCGATGCCGCACAAGCGCAACCCGATCTCCGCCGAGACAATCAGCGGGTTGTCGCGCGTGTTGCGCGGCAACCTCCAAGCCGGGATGCAAGACATTGCGCTGTGGCACGAACGCGACATCTCGCACAGCTCTGTTGAACGGGTAATCCTGCCGGATTCGTCGCTACTGGCGTACTACGTGATGCGTCGGGGTACGCGTCTGCTCGCCGGAATGAACGTGGATGCCGCGAGGATGAGAGTCAACCTCGACAGCAGCCATGGTTTGGTGTTCAGCCAGGGGGTCCTGCTTGCGTTGGTGCAGGCGGGTCTGTCTCGTGACGAGGCGTACCGAATCGTGCAGGAGTCGGCGATGCGGGCCTGGGACGAGGGGACAGACTTTCGTACCCTGTTGCAATGTGAGCCGACGGTCGCATTGCTCGAGCCATCCGCTCTCGATGCAGCCTTCGATCTCGAACGATCATTGACAAACATCGGAGCGGTGTTCGAGGCCCTCGACGCCCTGGCTGATTCAATGGTTACCGAACGGTGACCACCTCAGCCGAACGTCATCCGTGTCGGGTGATGCCGGCAGCTTCAAGCACGGAAGCGTCAACGCCAACGTCGCGCCAGGTCACGTAGTCGATTCCCTGCCGGGCGCTGTAGGTCTTGGCGACCTTGACGAAAGCAGCTTCCAACGACGCCAGGTCGACCTTGGCACCCATCGTGTCCAATTCGAGCTGCAGGTTGCGGCGCTCCTGGATCATGCGCAGCTCGTCGAGCGGCTCGGCAGTGGGCAGATCGGTATCGATGCGGGCCAGGCGGGCGCGGATGGAGTCTGGCGTGCGCTTGCGGCCACGCTTGGGCTTGTTCGAGCGGAGCGCATCGAGATAATCACGTACCGCACGACCTTCGGTGCGCCCCGCAGCCATTGCTGCTTTATGGGAGTCGCTGAGTGGATTTTTGGGACCCTTTTTTGCCATGCGTCGAGCATAACCATGTCTGGGACGTAATGTCGACTCATGGAACTCGGGGCATTGTTCGAGTTGGAGCCGCATGGCCCCGATACCTACATCGGTGCGGGACCCCTGTATCCCTGGGGAGGCCTCTATGGTGGACAAATCGTGGCGCAGGCGCTCCGCGCTGCATCGGCCACCGTCGAGGCCGACTTGTTGGTGCATTCCCTGCGCGCGTATTTCATTCGTCGCGGCGACACCACCGAGCCGGTTCGGTACGAGGTCGATCGGATCCGCAATGGGAGAAGTTTCTCGACCCGACGAGTCGTTGCCCGTCAGGCCATCGGGGCGATCTTGAACCTGGAGGCATCGTTTCAGCGATTGGAGCCCACAGCCGACGGGATCCAAACGATATCCATGGACCAGTCGATCAACCTTCCCGAATCGTTGGAATCAGAGGCGTGGAGCACGTCGTTCGACCGACGAATCGTCCCGCCGACGCAGTTGTCCGCACCGGCCGTCGGTACTGGCCGGGTGGCGGCGTGGATGCGCGTCACCGATCCCATCGGCGACGACGAGCTGGTCCATCGTTGCTGGCTCGCGTATCTGTCCGATGACCTTCCCACCGACTCGGTGCGTTCGGCGCTCGGCGCAGGGCCCGACGATGGGTTCACGGCGAGCCTCGATCACACGGTGTGGTTCCATCGGCCGATGCGGATGGATGCCTGGCACCTCCACGACGTGAGCTGCCACGGCTACGTCGGCGGGCGAGGTCTGGCGATCGGCCACGTATTCGCGCTTGACGGCACCCATGTGGCGACGGTGTCGCAGGAGGTTCTCGCTCGCCAAGGTCGCCCGCCTCCCGCGGGCCCGCCTCCTGCCGACGCGGTTCAGCCCAGCAGCTGATCGACCGGCGCGTACTCGTCGGTCAGCACCGACGCACCGCCGACAAATGCATCCAACTCCGCCGTCTCGCTGACGACCGTGTTGCCGTGGAGTGCGCTTGCCGAGCGCAGGTCGTCAAGCGGTAGTTCCGCATCGCTGGCGATGATCACCACATTGCCCCCGATCGCCCGGGCGATTCGCTGCGGGGGAGCAATGACCGCGACGAACGTGAACCGGGCCCGAAGCGTGGCCGTCTCGGCGCGTACGAATGCCATCCGCGAACCGTCGATCAGGTTGACCGCGTAGACCGCATCGGGCCGCATCACCGCTTTCACGGAGTCGAGGAACTCAACCGTGGTCAGGTGCCATGGAACCGCGCGACCGCCGAACGCGTCGCCGATCACGAAGTCGGCGCTGGAATCTGGCAGCGACCGAATCTGCACCCTGGCGTCGCCGATGCGCACGGTTGTGTCGGCATCGAGCACCAATCCGAGACGTTGTTCGGCGATTGACACCAGTCCCTCATCGAGCTCGAGAACGGTGTTCGTCGAGTTGGCACGTGTGGCGCCGATGTAGCCGGCGAGAGTGAACCCGCCACCACCGACGTGTACCACGTCGATGGCCGTGGCGGATGGGGCCACCAGGTCGATGACGTCGCCGACGATGCGCGCGTAGCTGAACATCAAGTTGCGCGGATCGGCCAGATCGACGTAGGAGTGTCGCTGGTCGTCGAGCGTCAACAACCGACCGGTGGGCAGGAGCGAGTCGACGCTGACGCGCGCACAGAAGTACGTGGTCTCGACCTGACACGGATTGGGAGCACTGATCGCCAATGCGCTGGCAACGATTGCGATGGATGTCGCGGCGGCAAGGTGATCGCGTCGGGTGGTCCGCAGACGAGCACCCAGCAACAGTCCGATCGCCACCATCGCGCCTCCGATCCCGATCAGGATCGGCGTGACCGCCACCTCGCCGATCAGGACGAAACCGGTGATGAACACGCCGAACAACGACCCGGCCGTACCGATCGCGGACAGGCTGCCCACGACCGCTCCGGTGTTGGCTACGGAGGCCAGCCGCAGCTTCACGACCATCGGTGGTGCCGAGCTGAGCAGCGCGGCTGGGGCGAAGAAGCCAATGGCGGCAAGGACGATGGTGGACTGCGCCCCGGCGCCCCACCCGGCACCCGCGAGGAAACGAATCATGGGGGCTGAACCGATCGCCGTCGCCCCGCCGAGCACGAACGCGAGCGGCAGCATTTTGTGGGCGTCGTGTCGATCGGCAAGGACGCCGCCGATCCATGCTCCGAAGCTGATCCCCGCCAGTACGACCCCGATGATCGCCGTGAAGGTCTCCAACGTCACGCCCACAACGGGTGCCAGTAGCCGCCCGGCGAGGATCTCCATCATCAACACAGCAGCATTGGCGACGAACACGAGGGTGCGGGCCAAGCGCTCGGTCACGGGCGCTGAGGGTAGCGCGCCGCCGGCGACCGGACACTCGCGTTCACCCGCCGGCGAAAGGATTCACCACCCGTTGTGGCGCGCCCAGCTACCGTGAACGGCCGATGACGCTTCCCCCGCTCGATCCCGCTCGGACCGCGCTGCGCGACCATGTGCTGCGCTACAGCGTGAAACGCGGCGACTTCACATTGAAGTCCGGTGCGACGAGCACCTGGTTCCTTGACACCAAGCAGACCGCATGCCGTCCCGACGGGGTGGTGTTGATGGCCGACGTCGCCCTGTCGCTGATCCCTGACGATGCCGATGCCATCGGTGGGCTCACCGTCGGGGCCGACCCGGTGGCATACGCCGTCGCCGCGATCGGGGCCACGAGGGGCCGAAACCTCTCGAGCTTCACGGTCCGCAAGGAAGCCAAGGATCACGGCGTGACGGGACGCATCGCCGGGGCGCTACGGCCAGGTGCCAAGGTCGTGATCACCGAAGACACGGTCACGCGTGGCACGTCGATCATGGAAGCCGTCGAGGCGGTTCGCGCGTTCGGTGCCGACCCGGTGATGATCATCGTGATCGTCGATCGTGGCGGCACCTGCGCGGCGATGGCTACGGCAGCAGGAGTGCCATTCCGTCCGATGTTGACGGCGCCAGATCTGGGTTTTCCGTTCGGGAGCTGACGGCCACGCCGATGTCGGCTACCTCGGCGCGCCGCTGGTCGAGGGCGACAGCGAGCGCTTCACCCGCTCCGAACCCGATAGCAGGCTGGGAGTAGTCAACCATCAGGCTCCGGTCGCCTGCGCAACGCGTGACCTCAGGAACACACGGAACCTTGTTCGACTCAGCCACTCGGCGAGGCGAGTGAGGGATGGTACGACGAGGATCTTGCCAGCGGCGGCAACGGCGCCTCCGAGGGCGAGGCCGGCGAGGACGTCGCCGGGGTAGTGGGCGCCGACGTACACGCGGGTCAAGGCCATCACGACGGCGAGGACCGCGGCGACAATTCCCCATCGACGGTTGGTCAGCAACAGCCCGACCGCGACGGCTCCGGCGGCGGTTGCGTGGTCGCTGGGGAACGAGAAGTCGGTGGTCGTGTCGACGAGCAGGTGGACGCCGGTCATGGCCTCGTAGGGGCGGGCGCGTTCGATGGCACCTCCGACGAGTTGTCCGATCCCGAGTGCGACGAGCGCCGCGCCACCGGCCCAGACGCTGCTCGCGACGCCGCGAAGGTCGTTGTTTTGGCGGCCGTCGAGGTAGGCGATGACGAGCAGCACTGCGAACACCGCGATGCCGTACTTCGCGTAGCTGGTGAAGACCCCGTGTGACCAACTGGTGCGGTCGGCAAGTCGGTTGATCCAGCGGAAGAGGGTTTGGTCCATTTCAGATGTCTCCGTCGTGTGTCTGGTCGACGTGGTTGCTGAGGCGAGACGTCGAGCAATCGTCGGTCGCTCGGATGCGGCGGCGAGACAGAGCAGCCAAGGTGAGCGCCACGACGAGTCCTTCTGCGACGAGTGACCAGATCGCGATTGTCTCGCTCCAGTTGCCGATGTCACCCCTGGCGTTGGGGAGGCCTGTTGTCCTGGTGAGGACAAATCCAACGAAGGCCGCGGCGCTCGTGAGTCCGCCCAGGATCCAGCCGCGGAGGTCGCGTTGTGCCAGCAGGACGATCGACACGATCGATGCTGCGATCAGCAGTACGTATCCGAGCCCGAGATAGGCGGTCTCGTCGACTTTGCCGCTGAGTTCTGATGTGTGGACCGCGATGACGGCGCCGAGACCTGCGATACCGGCCAGGTCGATGAGCGGCAGGTTGGTCGTGGCCGCAAATAGCGCGTGTTGGGTGGGGGACAACGTTGTGTTCATGGGGGCTACCTTCTCAGTCGGATCTAGTGGGATTGTCGAGCTTGCGATGGCACGGCGGCGCTGGCGAGTGTTGGCGGCCTGCTTGGCTGGGTGGTGGGTCGGGTGCCGGATGCGTCAGGACGCTGCGTGGGCCTCGCGTGGGAAGCCGGTGGACCAGTGGGTGGTCTGGTCGTGGGTGATGATGTAGGCGTCGTAGCCGGGCTGATCTTCGATCCAGCCGAGTCCGTCGCCACCCATGACGAACAGCGCTGTGGCGTATGCGTCGGCGGTGCCGAGTTCGGGGCCGATGACGGTTGCGCTGGCGAGGTCGGTGGTTGGTTCGCCGGTACGGGGGTCGATGATGTGTGCACCGCGTTCGTACGTCGCTGACGTTGCGATTGCGACGGTGCCGGTCAGGGTGATGACGGTTGCTTGTTGGAGCGGTTGGTCGGGGTGGCGGATGCCGACTCGCCAGCCGTGACCGGTGTCGGGTGCCCCGCGCAAGGCGATGTCGCCTCCCGCGTTGATGCACAGATTGCGGGCTCCGGCGGTTTCGAGGATGGTGGCTGCGTGTTCGATTGCCCATCCTTTGACGTAGCCGGATGGATCGAGGTTGGTGCCGTTGGGTGCAGGGACGGTGAATGCGTCGAAGGTGCCGTTGGTGATCTCGGTCAACTCGAGGCAGCGGAGCAGTACGCCTTCGGTTTCGGTGCTGAGGTCGGTAGTGGAGAGTTCGCCGCGTCCGAATCGGCTGATCTCGCTGTCGTGCTTGTAGGTGCTGAACGTGTCATCGACGTGGTGGAGCCAGGCGATGACGTCATCGAGCGCATCGGCTAGCGGGAGCGGTGGTCTGATGTCGATGCTGATTGCCATGCCCATGACGTGTTCCACATGGTAAATGTGGTCGACCCTGACGGTCATGCGAGCGTAGTGGTGCCGGCGGTACGTGCTTGATCGATCGCTGATTGAAGGGACCGTGTGTAGGCGTCGCTCGTGTAGGTCGCACCGGACACGGTGTCGATCTGGGCGCTTTGGGCGGTGAGCACTTCGGTGCGCAGGGTGGGGAGCGCTCGGGCGTTGATCCGGACGCTCCTGTCGTCGCCGTCAGGGTAGGCAACGACGACGACCTCGCTGATGGCGCCGTCGGTGATCTGCAGCTGTACCTGGACGGGTCCGTACCTCGTGTTGACGAGTTCACCGTTGAAGGCCTGCAGTGCGGCGGTTGGGACCACTGCGCTCGTTGAAGTGGTCGGGCCGAGAGTGGTCGGCGTCGTTGCGGATGCAGCAATCATCGGCGCTGTGGTCGTTGCCGGCGTGGTCGTTGCCGAAGCCACCGGTATTGAGGGTGCCGTGGGGAGCACGGCGGGGAGCGCCGCGAGCGCTTGGCTGGCGGCTTGGGAAGTGTTGATGTCGGCGAACAGGTAGGTCAGTCCGCCGGTCGAGGCGCAGCTGATCGCGAGCGCTCCCAGACGGGCTATCCGTGCCGGGTGGTGCCGCTTGGATCTCCTCGGCTGGTGAGCGGGCGGTGTCGCTGGACCGGCGTAGGCGGACGGTGGCGCAAAAGGTTGGGTTGGAGGTGTTCGGGGGCCGCCGCCGTTGGAACGTCGTTGGTTGAGTCGTTCGAGGCGGTCGAGCAGCGGATCAGCGTTCGAGGCTGAAATCGGTTGGGCGCTCATGCGCTCCATACAACTCGCCCAATGTCAACGCCTCGTGAGAGAAATGTTGGAGCCAGCTGTGAATCAGTGGCGATGAACCAGTTTCGCCAGGACGCGCAGCCCGAGGGCGTACACGGCGAACGCTGCTGCGGTGACGAGGCCTGCTTCGAAGGCGATGGTGGTGGAGTCGGTTCCGGATTGGAATGCGTGCAGTCCAGCGAGGGCGACTCCGACGACCGATGTCAGGTGGACGACCCTCCACAGTCGGGGCCGAAGCCGCTTGCGTGGCCAGGAGGTGACTACGGTGATCGCGAACAGGTAGGTGGCAACGACCCCCCAGCTGATCGCCCAGGGGGCGGAGGGGGCGGTGCCTGGTACGAAGACTTGGAGCAGGCCGATCCCGGAGTTGCTGTCGAGGTATGCGGCGAGCACGTGCACGACGGTGAACACGAGGGCCAGACCGCCGAGCCAGTTGTGCAGATCGAGCCACCATGCGGGTCGCCGCCGTTCACCGGTGTTGCGCGACGAGAAGGAGAACCCGAAGGCAAGTGCCGCGACGGCGAGGATGGTTGCGACGATCCCGGTCGATCGACTGAGGTACCAGGTCACATTGTTCACGTGGCATCCTCGTTCGATTCTGCCGGCGGTGATGACAATGGCAGTCGAATTGTCACGGTGACGCCGTGTCCCTGGGTGGAGGTCAGCTCGACAGTTCCGTTGTGGGCGGCGATGATTGCTTCGACGATCGACATGCCGAGTCCTGCGCCGCCGGTCTGACGGGATCGTGAGGTGTCGGTCCGGTAGAAGCGCTCGAACACGAGGTCGGCTTCGACCGGATCCATACCGGGCCCGTCGTCGTGCACGGTCACGACGGCGTCGTTGCCGTCGGTCCGCAGGTCGATGGTCGAACTCGTGCCTGTGGGGGTGTGCGCGCGCACGTTGGCGAGGAGGTTGTCGATGACTTGGCGCAGGCGGGTGCCGTCGCCGGTGACGACGATCACGTCGGAGATGCTGAGCGTGACCGGGAAGTCGGCGGCGACAGTTCGCGCTGTTCGGATGGCTTCGACGAGCAGTGCGGCGATGTCGACTGGTTGTTGTTCGAGGGGTCGGCCTTCGTCGAGCCGGGCGAGCAGCAGCAGCTCCTCGACGAGTTCGTTCATTCGAGCGGTCTCGGCGCCGATCCCATGGATCGCCCGTTCCAGGTCCTCGGGATGATCGCGGGCGCCGCGTTCGAAGAGCTCGGTGTAGGCGGTGACTGCCGTGAGCGGTGTTCGCAGTTCGTGTGACACGTCGGCGACGAAGCGGCGCATCCGCTGTTCCGATGTCCGCAGGTCCGCTTCGGTCGCGTCACGTTCGGCGAAAGCTTGGTCGATCCTGTCGAGCATCGTGTTCAACGCGGTGGCGAGTCGACCGACCTCGGTGCTTGCTTCGGCACCGGGGGCGCGCTGTGTGAGTTGGCCGCCGCCTGCGATTGCTAGGGCGGTCTGTTCGACGCGTCGCAGCGGCTTCAGGCCTGCTCGGACAAGGAGCCATCCGCCGGCGATCGCGATTGTGAGCGCACCGGCCGCGACGACGAACTCGATCCATAGCAGACGGTTCTGGGATTCGCTGATCTCGTGGAGTGTCTGTCCGATGAACAGTTCGCTGCCGTCGGCGAGGCGTGAGATCCGGAGCCTGAGCTCGCCGCGGCCAGACGTGACTTGAGCGGTACGGAACACTGCGGGATCGGTGTCGCCGACCGGTTGCAGTGGGGGCCAGGTGAGGTCGGTGATCGAATCCAACGAGATGATCGCCGGCTCGTGGCCAGGTTCGCGTATTGAGATCACGAATCGGGTGGTGCCGTCGGAGTTCCGGAGTGCCACGAAGGTGCCGGGGGCCGCTTGTTGGATCTGCGCTTCCAGGTCTGGTGGGTTGGCGGCGGCGAGTTCCTCGACTGGCTCGTGGGCGCGTTGGAGCGAGTCGTCGACCTGGCGGATCTGTGATCGCGAGAACGCGGTGTAGGTGGCGGCTCCGGCGAGAGCGAGCGCGATGAGCGCCACGAGTCCGATGGTGGCGACTAGTCGAGCGCGGAGCGACATCTATGCATCCGTTTCGTTGTCGCGGAGCACGTAGCCGACGAGGCGAATGGTGTGGATGAGTGGGCTGCCGAGACGGTTGATCTTCTTGCGTAGGTAGCTGATGTACGTCTCCAGGATGTTGGAGTCTCCATCGAAGTCGTAGTGCCAGACATGGTCGAGTATCTGCGGTTTGGACAGCACTCGTCGCGGGTTCATCAGGAAGAAATGGAGCAGATTGAACTCTGTCGCTGTCAGCTCGATCGGTGTGCCTGCCCTCGAGACCTCCCGCGTTTCGGGATCGAGAACGAGGTCTGCGAATACGAGTTGATTTCCCGACATCGCCGTCGAGGTGGTCCGAAGCAAGATGGCACGGACTCTGACGATGATCTCCGCGAGGGAGAACGGTTTCGTTACGTAGTCGTCGCCGCCGACTGAGAAACCAGCGATCTTGTCGTCGAGGGCGTCGCGTGCGCTCAGGAACAGCACCGGCGTGTCGAGTCCGTCGGCGCGGATGCGTCGAGCGACTTCAAAGCCATCGATGTCGGGCAGCATCACATCGAGGATGATCAGATCGGGCTGGCTCGTCTGTGCTGTGGTCAGACCAGCGCGACCGGTGCGCGCTTCGAGCACTTCGAATCCTTCGTAGCGCAGCGCCGTCGCGACCGCGTCGATGATCGAGGGCTCATCGTCGACGACCAGGATCCGTTGTTGGGGTCTGCCAGGACGATCCGCTGGCGATCCGGATGAAGTCGTCACGAAAGGCATTCAATCCGGCGAGCCGCTCGCCGATCGCAGATCGCAGACATTCACAGCTGGCACTCAGCCAGAATCGTCTGCGGCGAGAAAGATGAGCGAGAACGTGGTCGGCTGGCGGCGGATCAGTAGGAGTCGTCCGCCGTCGGCGTCGGCAATGGACCGGGCCAACGAGAGGCCGATGCCGTTGTTGGTTCCGTGGCCGCGCTGGAAAACCTCCTCGTCCGATCCGGCGTTCGCGGACGATCCTTCATCGATGACATCGACTGCTGCGCCGCCGCCGATCGAGCGGACGACCAACTGGACGGTGCCCTCTCCGTGGGTGAGCGCGTTGTCTATGAGAACATCAAGTATCTGTTCGATCGACGTTTGGGAGGCGCGAACTCTCGCCGCTCCGTCGCGACTGACGGTGATAGCTCGTTGCGACGTGGCTGCCCTCTCGGACCATCGCAGCATGGCGGCGGTGACCTCGTCGTCGAGCGAGCTCGGCGACGAGGCAGGGATTGCGTCCCGGGCGAAGGCGAGGAGGTGGGTGACGGTTTGTTCGAGGCGGGCGAGATCACCGAGGGCCGCTTGGGCGACTGACTCCGCGTTGTGGTCCGGGGTGGCGGCTTCGAGGCGCAGTCTGAGGCCGGCGAGTGGGGTTCTGAGCTGGTGAGAGACATCGGCGCTGAAGCGGCGTTCGCGCGCGAGTGCGAGCTGGATTCGTTGGGAACTGTCGGCAAGCGTGGTGCCGAGCAGGTCGAGCTCGGCGATGCCTGTGGGCTCGTGGGCGGCGAGGACACCGCCGTGGCCGAGTTGTGATGCGGCGGCGGCGAGGTCGCTCACTGGGCGGCTGAGGCGGCTCGCGACTCGGCGCGCGATGACCCACGCAGCGAGCAGCGCGACCGCTCCGACGGCGGCCATGACGAGCCAGGTGCGTCGCGCCCGGCTGTCGGCTCCGCCGAGTGATTCGCCGACTCTGAGCACGGCGACGATGTTCTCGTCTCGGTCGGTGATCGGTGTCGCCACGACGATCTGTCCGTTGGTGCTCGACGTTGTGGACCCTCCTGCGGCGGCGAGTACGGCACTGTCTGCTGGTTGTGGCCCGTCGCCGTAGATGAGTTGTCCGGTTGGGTCGTAGATGCCGAATGGTGGCGGCGCGTCCTTTTCGTCTCCGAGTTCTGTGAGTTCTGTGGTGTTGATGGGCAGGTTGATCTCGGTGAGGAGTTGGGCTGCGGTGGCTTGGAGTTCGACGACTTCGGAGCCGAGGATGTATCGGTCGGCCACAACGGCGAGCGGGATGCCGAGGGCCAGCAGTACGAAGGCGGTGACGCCGACGATGGCGGTGGTGATGCGGCGCCTCATGGGGTTTCGAGGCGGTAGCCGACACCGCGAACGGTCGCGATTTCGATGCTCGTTGCGAGCTTGCGACGGAGTGCGACGATGTGCATGTCGACCGTCTTTGTGGAGCTCTCCCAGTGCAGGTCCCAGATGTCGGAGAGCAGTCGTTCGCGGGTGACGACCCGCCCGGCCTCTCGGGCCAGGTAGAGGAGCAGCTGGAACTCTCGTGGGCGTAGATCCATGGGGCTGCCGGCGAGAGATGCCGTGTAGGCCGCGGGGTCGATGCGGAGGCCACCAATCGAGATCGGGGCGTCGGCGTCGACGGGATCTGCGCCGCGTAGATGCGCTCGAACTCGGGCGAGCAGCACTGTCATGGAGAACGGCTTGGTGACGTAGTCCGTTGCTCCCGCGTCGAGGCCGACGACGATGTCGATTTCGGCGTCGCGGGCTGTGACGAGGATGATCGGCAGATCGCGATGTTGTTCGCGAAGCCAGCGGCACAGCGAGAATCCGTCGATGTCGGGAAGGCCGGCATCCAACAGCACGAGGTCCGGGACTTCGTGTTCGACCGCTGCGCTGGCGTCGTTGCCGGTGGTGTGCCAGGTGACTCGGTAGCCGTGTGATGTGAGCGCTCGCTCGGTCGAGGACCCGATCGTGGCGTCGTCCTCGACCATCATCACGTGTCGAGCGGTGCGCTGTTCGGATCGCCCAGTTGGCCTGATGCTGCTGCCCGTCATGTTGTCAGTCTGGTCTGGTTGGCGCGGCGTTGACGCGGCGCTGCCGTGCGTTCTCCACAGGAGACACGCACGGCAGGCTGACAGGACCGGTTTCGACGGGTGGTCATGGAGCAATCAGTGGCTGGCGGGAGCGGCGACCCCTGTCCGCTTCTGTGCCATGGTCATGTAGACAACCACTCCGAGGATCGCAGTGAGGAAGATCGCGCTCGTCACCGTGGTGCCGAGGCCGAGGCCGCCGTCGGCTTTCGCTTGTGCGAGCAGATCGCCGGTCGAGGCGCCGAGCGGACGAGTCAGCACGTAGGCGATCCAGAATGCCACGACTGCGTTGAGGTCGAGGTACGTGTAGGCGATCCCGACCAGCCCGATCATCGCGATGAACAGGATCACGGAGTTGAAGTAGCCGATGTTGAGGCCCTCGGCGATCAGGTCGCCGGCGGCAGTGCCGAGCGCGAAGGTGAACAGGATCGCCAGCCAGTAGAAGGCTTCACGCTTGGTGGTTGTGATCGAGTGGATCGACAGCGTCTTCTCGCTGGCGTACCAGACCCCGAACGTGGCAAGCATCGCAATCCCGAAGACAGTGGTGCACAGGCCGAGGCTGACGCCGAGGTTGTCGACGAGGTTGTCGGTGATCAGTGTGCCGACGATGCTGATCAGCACCACGGCCAGCCAGTAGAGGCCGGGCACGTAGCGGCGGGCTCGGAACTGGAACCCGAGCGCGATGGTGAGCAGTGCGCTCATGATCAGCGTCGTGCCAGTGAGCCCGAGACCGAGGTTGGTGGCGAGGAAGTCGGCCGCGGTCTCTCCGACGGTGGTGGCGAGGACTTTGATGACCCAGAAGTAGAGGGTGACTTCGGGGACCTTGCTCAGCATCTGCTTGAGATCAGGATGCCGGCTGGGGGTGGTGGTGGTGGTGGTGAGCATCGGTTCTCCGTCGTGCTGGTGTGGGTTGGTGATGTGCAACGTACGGAGGGCGCGGTCATCGAATTGGTGGTCGTTGTTCAACGCCGGGTAAATCGATTCTGGGCTCACACGACGCCGGTAGCGAAGAACTCGAGGTTCTCGGCTGCGGTCATGTGGGACGCAATCGGGATGTACGTGCCGTCCGTCAGGTAAAGCTGTGAGAACTCGGCGCTTCAATAGTCGCTGACTTCTGCGACTGCATCGCGAACCGCTTGGTCGTCGTCACCCGGGCCGTACATCGACGCCGGC
>JANOKQ010000387.1:0-5154 GCA_031419375.1 Acidimicrobiaceae bacterium | reverse complement strand
GCTCCGTTCCCACCGCGGGCGTGGGGTCGAGGCGCTGTACCGCGCCGGCCTCGAGGCGGCGGCCAACGACCCTGGGCCCAGCGATCCTGGGCCCAGCGATCCTGGGCCCCGAACGCTCGGAGCCGGCGATCCGGAGCCGCTGGGATGGGCGGACATCCCGTGGTAGCGCGCGGTGAGGTGCGATGGATCGACCTCGACAAGGCTCGCCCGGTCGTCCTGCTCAATCGCGCATCGGTGATCGGACGGATGACCTCATTGATCGTGGCTCCCTGCACGACCCGGATCCGTGGCCTGCCGACGGAGGTCCCGTTGGGCACGCAGGATGGAATGCCTCAGGACTGCGTAATCAGCCTCGACAACATCACGCTGGTCCAGCGCGATGCGCTTGGTGCCCTGATCACCACGTTGCCGGACGAAAAGCTGGATGCAGTGTGCGCATGCCTGGCGATCGCAGTGGGGTGTGAGCGGTGATCATGTCCTGGCGGTGGCGACGCGCAGGCCAAGATGGGGGCGATGAAACTGTGCGCGTTCCACCTGATGCCGTACCCGGAGCTGCCGGAGGACTTCAACACCAAACACCGCAGCGTGTGGGTCGACATCGACTCGAAGTTGTTCGACCCGGCGGTCGTCGCCCGTAGTTATCAGGAGTACATCGATCAGCTCGTGTTTGCCGACGAGTGCGGCTTCGACGGCATATGTGTGAACGAGCACCACAGCAATGGCTACGGGATGATGCCGTCGCCGAATCTGATCGCCGCGGTGCTTGCCCATCGCACGTCGCGGGCGGCGATCGTGGTGCTCGGCAACTCCGTTGCGCTGTACGACCCGCCGGTACGGGTGGCCGAGGAGATGGCGATGCTCGATCTGCTGAGCGGGGGCCGGGTGGTGAGCGGATTCCCGTGCGGCACGTCGATGGACACCGCCTACGCATACAGCGCCAATCCGGGCACGCTGCGCGCCAAGTACCACGAGGCGATCGAGTTGATCGTGAAAGCGTGGACCACACCGGAACCGTTTGCGTTCAACGGCCGCTTCACCCAAATGCGTAACGTCAACATCGTGCCCCGCCCGTTGCAGCAACCGCACCCGCCGATCTGGATCCCGGGTGGCGGATCGGTGGAGACGTGGGACTACTGCGCCGAAAACGACTACGTCTACGCAGCGCTGTCCTACTACGGGCACCTGTTGGCGCGCGAGACCGTCGACGGGTTCTGGCATCGCCTGGAGGCAACCGGCAAGGATGACAACCCGTATCGCCTCGCCTTCATGCAGTTCGTCGGCGTGGCCGACACCGACGCCGAGGCCTACCGGCTGTACAAGGAGCCGGCCGAGTACTTCTTCAACCGTTCGCTGCACGTGCACTCGGGCTACACGGACCCACCCGGCTACGTCACCGAGGCGTCGGTGCGGGCTCGCTACAAGTCGCAGGTCCGCGCCGTTGTGCGGGCCAAGCAGGCCAAGCACGACCTCACCTTCGACGAGATGGTCGAGAAGGGGTACGTCGTGATCGGCAGCCCCGACACGGTGCGCGAAACGCTCGAACACATCGCTACCGAGATGCGCTGCGGGCAACTGCTGACCATGCTCCACTTCGGCAACATGAACGACGAGGTGGCGCGCAACAACATCCGCCTGTTCGGCGACAAGGTGGCCCCCGGGCTGCGGCCCATCTTCTCCGAGTACGACAACAGGTGGTGGCCGAGCCATGCCGCATGACGTCTCGCTGTCACCTTCGGTGTCGCGTGTGCTGTACCTTCCCGGTATTGGCGGGCACCCGTGCCTGTCGCCGGCGATGGAGCTCGTCGCTGCCGCCGGCTACGAGGTGATCGTGCCCGACCTGCCCGGCTTCGATGGCCGCTCCGGTTTTCAGCCGCCCGACGATCACCTCGGCTGGCTGACCGCCACCTGGGACTCGATCGACGTTGCGCTCGGTGACGACATGTCGGCATGTCACGTGGTCGGCGCGTCCGTTGGCGGGATGCTTGCCGCCGATCTCGCCGTCTTCCGGCCAGAATTGGTTGGGTCGCTCACGCTCATCGACCCGTTCGGCATCTTCGACGAATCGCACCCGGGGTACGACCTGTACGCAGTGGTCAGCGCAAAACGCCTCGGGCACCTGTTCGCCAATGGCGTGCCGGAGGTGTTCACCACGCGCTTCGTCGAGCGGGGCGACGACGAGGCCCGGGTAGCGCGATACCTCACGGAGATCGCCATGGCATCGATGCTGTGGCCGCTCGGCGACCGCCGCCTTGCCGACCGCATCCACCGGATCACCTGCCCCCGTCTTACGCTGTGGGGCGAGCTCGACGAAGTGCTGCCCGTTGCTGTGGCTCGGCGTTGGAGCGACGACACACATGTCATCGCCGGCGCGGGGCACCTGGCTGAATGGGACGCGCCGGACGAGGTCGCTGCTGCAGTGGTCCGGTTCATCGGCTCGGGATCGTCCACGTGAGCACACGGGCGCTCGTACCTGACGTCGGCGACATGTTCGATCGCAGCATGCTCGAACTCGCTGACGAGGCCAAGGCTGCCGGGCACCGGATCGGGGTGCTCACCAACGACATGGTTGCGATCAACGGCCCCGAGTGGGGAGCGCGGAACCCGGCGATGCAGCGCTTCAACGCGATCGTCGATGCGGCGGTGCTCGGCTATCGCAAACCTGCACCCGAGGGCGATGCGCGGATCTGTGCCGAGCTCGGCGTCGAGCCTGCCGACGCGGTGTTCCTCGACGACACGCCGATGTGCGTCGACGGTGCCATCGCTGCGGGCATGCAGGCGATCCTCGTCGACACGTTCGATCGGCAACCGGCGATCGCCAAGGCTCGCGAGTTGGTGGGTGGCCCGGCGTGACGGCGTTCACCGATCTCGTGGGGTGCCGGGTGCCGGTGCAGTTGGCGGGGATGACCCGGGTCGCCGCCGCACCCTTGGCCGCAGCGGTCACGGAGGCCGGCGGTCTCGGCATGCTGGGTCTCGGGCGTACGCCGGCTGCCGCGCTGTCGATCATCCTCGACGAACTTGCCTCGCTTACGACCGGCCCGGTCGGAGGGACGTTCATCGTTCGCTACCTCGACCGGGGAGCGCTAGAGCTGGTGGCCGACCGGTTGGGGATCGTCGAGTTCTTCTACGAGTGGCCCGATGCGTCACTCCTGCCCGACGATGCGATCTGCGGCTGGCAATGCGGCTCGGTCGACGAGGCCCGCGCCGCCGTCGATGCCGGCTGCCATTACGTCATCGCGCAGGGCATCGAAGCGGGCGGCCATGTGCGCGGCTCGGTTCCGTTGGCACGCCTGCTCGACGAGACGCGGGCCGCGGTCGATGTGCCGCTTGTGGCCGCTGGTGGCATCGGCACGCGAGCCGATGTCGACCGTGCCCTCGCCTCCGGTGCCGACGCCGTGCGGATCGGCACCAGGTTCGTCGCCGCGACCGAGTCGCAGGCGCATCCGGACTACATCGAGGGGCTGATCGCTGCTCGCGCTGAGGATTCGATCCTCACGGATCTGTTCGAGGTCGGTTGGCCCGATGCGCCCCACCGGGTACTCAGGTCGGCGATGATCGCCGCGTTGGGGGACGGCCCCGATCCGGCTGCAGAAGTGGTCGCCGCCGACGGCTCGGTCATGGTCGTCCCCCGTCGAGGGGCCACCCCACCGTCGAACACGACCATGGGCGACATCGCCGCGATGGCGCTGTACGCCGGCCGTTCCGTCGGCGCCGTCACCGCCCGCTGCTCGGCCGCTGAGATCATCGCTGAGCTGTGCTGACCAGAACGACCATCTGATGTCACGGGCAAACTCCGAGTGGTGAACGTTCAGGTGGTGGGGGTGAGGTGCACTCGTACGACCGGGATCTGGCGCTCGGTCTTGGCCTGGTATTCGTCGTAAGGAGGGTAGATGGTGACCATCTGCGCCCACAGTTCAGCGCGGTCGGCGGGATCCTCGACAGTTTCAGCGACACCGTCGTAGACCACATCACGGATCTGCACGCCCACGCGTGGTTCGGCAGCGAGGTTGTTGTACCACAGCGGATTCTGTGGTCGGCCACCGTATGAGGCGATCAGCACCAGGTCGGCCTCTTGGGGGGCACGATGGTCGCCGCGGCGTTCGGGCGCTCGGCCGAAGATCAACGCATTGCGCCGCGGGGTACCGCTTCGGCGGCCCGTGGTGGTGAGCACCATCGTCGGAAAGCCCCGCCACTCGTAACCGTCGCGGCCGCCGGTTTCCACATACCGGCGGGTGTGTTCGGCGACCCAATCCGTCGCGCTGTCGAGCGGGCCGATTGTGATTGCGGACGGGTTTACCTGCACCGGACTGCTGAAATACTCGACCGTCGGCTCGGAGCCGTACTTGGCGACGATGCGCTGCCGCCACTCGTCGGTGAACATCGACTCCGCCGCGGAACTGGTCTCCCACTCGTACACTCCGCCGGCGACCAAGCCGTCGTCGGACAACAGGTAGTGCTTGTGCCGAAGACCCTCGACGGTTTGGTACGACGGAGCGCTCGTCGTGAACGCTGAGGACGCCTCGGCCACCGACAGCGGTGCCGGCATCGTGAATCGAACCACGGCGATGATCATCGCCGCACCATACCGGTGTGCCGAGCGCCGCACCGCACCGGCGTCAGGCGTCGTTCGGCGCGCCCGATACCGGTGCGATGCTGTCCTTGCTGGCGGTCGCCCCTTCGTGCCGGCTTTTGGTCAGCTGTACGCGTTGCGTCGCGAGCGGACGTCGTCGTGCGCGGCTTTGACATCGCCGAACTGGCGCTCGACAATTGAGCGCAGGCTGGGGGAGATGTCTTCTGCGAGCGCCTTGTCGTATGCGCTGACGGCATGGTCATTCGGCAAAACCGTCAATCCCACCACACCCAACTCGCGCAAACAGCTCAAACATGCACACCAGGCCAGGCCGTGACAACGAGGTATTGCTTGATCCCTGCAGGGCGATTGGTCCGAGGGGCATGGGTGGTGTTACCACGTCTCCTATGATGAGAACATGACGAAAGACGACACCGTAAGCGATTGGTCCGAGGGGAGGTGTGGGCCGTGAGGCGCTTGCGTCGATTGATGTTCGTTTTGGTGACCGTCGCTGCAGGTTGCGGTGATGGAGACGGTTCCTCGGTTTCGTCTCCCGTGCCAACTGAAGTGATCGAGGGCGAGAGTGG
>JANOKQ010000386.1:0-4531 GCA_031419375.1 Acidimicrobiaceae bacterium | reverse complement strand
CTCATGACGTGCTCCTAGGGAGGGACGATGCTGGTACGGAAAGATTGGTAGCGGCGATCGGATTCGAACCGATGACCACACGATTATGAGCCGTGTGCTCTAACCAACTGAGCTACGCCGCCAGGGCTTTGCTTCCGGACGAAGCCCCGATGCCTACAGGCTGCGGGAACAACGCTCGACCGGTGGTCGAGCCCTCTGTCGGAGTCGAACCGACGACCTACGCCTTACCATGGCGTTGCTCTACCAACTGAGCTAAGAGGGCAACGGCGCGCGGTTCTACCGCAGGCCAGCGCAAAATCATAGCGGCAGGGCGACGCCACCGGCCAGGGATTTGCGCTCATTTCGCAGTAGCTTCACCCCCGATGGATGCGATCACCGTGCGACTCGCCCGGCCCAGCGATGCGAGTGCCATCTGCGAGATCTACAACTACGAGGTCCACTCCACCACGGCAACCTTCGACCTGGTGCCACGCTCGGTCGGCGAGCAGGTGGCCTGGCTGGCGGCTCGATCCGGGGCGTTCAGCGCGATCGTTGCCGTGGACGCGGCCGCCGATCAGGCCGTCGTCGGCTTCGCTTCGCTGTCGCCGTACAAGGAACGAGCTGCGTACCGCACCAGCGTCGAAGATTCGGTGTATGTGCACCGCGACCGCCAGGGGCGCGGCATCGGCCAACTGCTGGTGCGCGAGTTGCTCGACATCGCCGCCAACAGTGGCTTCCATGCGGTGTTCGCCCGGATCGAGGCATCCGGGGCTGCGTCTCGCGCGCTCCACGAGCGGTGCGGCTTCCGCCTCGTCGGGGTCGAGCGTGAGACCGGGCGAAAGTTCGGGCGCTGGCTCGACGTTGCGCTGATGCAATGCCTGCTTCACGGGCGATGACGGGCGGGCGTTGACGGGCGGGCGCTCCGAGGCTGTCGCGTTTGTTTTGCTGGTCAGATCAGGGGTGGGTGTGTGGTCAGGCGGCGGAGCATGAGTCGGCTCTGCGCTGCCCATATGAACCCTTCGGTAACTTGCGGGTCGCGTTCATAATCGATTTGCAAACGACGGTGATTCATCATCCACGACCATGTCCGCTCGACCACCCACCGCCTCGCCAGCACATGAAACCCGGTCGGATGGATCCGGTTCACGACCTCAGCAGAGATGTGATGCTGACGGCAATACAACGCGAACGCGTTCTTGAACCCCGCATCACACCACACCTTGCTAAACCGGGCCGTCTTTGCCGGAACCAGACCCATCACCACGATCCCACCCACGTTGTCCGACACACACGCAGCCACCACCGACACCGCGATCAGCAACCCGATCGTGTCAACAACCCCGAACGCCTTACGTCCCGAGATCTTCTTCCCAGCATCATACCCCCTGGTCTCAGACGTGACCGTAGGTGCACCACGCACCGTGCGGGCATCAATCACCCCAGCCGACGGGTCCGGGTCGCGTCCCTCGGCGATACGCACCATCTCCCGTAACCGGTCCGCGACCGATTCCCATGTCCCATCACGCGACCACCTCAGATGCAGCCGGTGAACCGTATTCCAATTCGGATAACACTCCGGCAATGCACGCCACTGCATCCCGGTCGCCAACACAAAGAAGATCGCGTCCACAACCCGGCGACGATCAACGCTCGGTGGCCGCCCCATCCCACCCGCCACCCACACCGGCGCGACCAGATCTGCGATCAGTTCCCACTCGTTATCGGTCATATCACCATGCGTTGTCCGCCAAGTCGAAACAGTCGATTCAAGATCATCAGCCATCAATCCAGACTAGACAACCGTGACACCCGACACGCGGCAATCTTCCGATTTACCAGGTATAATTTTGCGAACAGCCTCTCAGACGTCGAGGCCGAGGGCCTCGGCGGCGGCGGCAAGATCCAGCCATCGCTCCTCGGCTGTGTCCATGTGCACTTGAGCACTGGACAACTCCGACGCCAAGCGGGCGCGATCAATGTGATCGCTGGCGAGCGACAGCGCTACCGCAACAGCGTCTCTGGCGTGTCCGGCGAGTTCGAGCTTGCGTTCGGCCTCGCCGAGGCGGCGGCGAATCGTGGACGGGCTGGCGCCACTGGCGGCACGATTGAGCGGGACCGCGGTCAAACCCGCCGACCCCGTAGCCGGCCGCCCCGCCGATCGCGCGCCCGCTGACGAGGTTGCGATCACGGGTGCTGTTGGGGTGCGCGCGTTCATCTGCGCCGGCACCACCTGCGCGGCACGCTCGGCGAGCCACGCCGCCACGCCCCCGCGGACCTCACGGACGCCACCACGACCGTCGAGGGCCAGCAACTGATCAATGGTGCGGTCGAGGAACGCGCGGTCGTGGCTGACGACCACAGCAATTCCCGGCCAGTCGTCGAGCATGTCCTCGAGCGCGCGCAGGGTGTCGAGGTCGAGATCGTTGGTCGGTTCGTCGAGTAACAACACGTTTGGTTGCTCGACGAGGGTGAGCAGCAGTTGTAAGCGCCGGCGCTCGCCCCCGCTGAGGGTGGCGATCGGCGCGAACTGTGCGTCACCGTCGAACCAGAACCGGCGCATCAGGTTCACATCTGCCAGTGACGGCTCGCCCTTGTCGCCAGCGATTGCCTCTCGCACCCGCTGTCGACCATCAAGTGCCCGACCCAACTGGTCGTAGTATCCAACCTTCACCGTCACGCCGCGATCGATCGTTCCTGCGCTCGGACTCAGCCGGCCGGCGACGAGATCCAGCAGGGTCGATTTCCCTGCCCCGTTCGGGCCGACGATGCCCACCCGAGCACCGGGTTCCAACGCCAGCGACAGCGGAGCCAGTACGCGAGTGCCGTCGGGCCATGCGAACGACACGTCGACGAGCTCCAACCCCTTCGAGCCGAGCCGCTGCGACCCCATCGCCAGGGACAGCTCGCCAGCCCGCGCGGGCGCATCGGGGCGAGCTTCGACGATTGCCGTCGCCGCGGCAATGCGGGCCTTGGGCTTGCTGGTGCGCGCCGGGGCACCTCGGCGCAGCCATGCCAGCTCGGTCTTGGCGAGGTTTCGGCGGGTCTGTTCTGCCGACTCGGCCAACGTCTCGCGTTCGGCTCGCCCATCGAGATACGCGGCGTACCCCGATCCCGCTGTGACCCCTGCGGGTACGTGCAAGTAGGCCGCGCCGCGGTCGAGTTCGAGCACGCGGGTGGTCACTGAATCGAGCACATGGCGGTCGTGGGTAACGATCACGAGTCCGCCGCGATAGTCGGTCAGCCACCGTTCGAGGAACGTAATCGCGTCGAGATCGAGGTGGTTGGTCGGTTCGTCGAGGATCAAGCAGTCGTGCTCAGCGGCGAGCAGGCGAGCCAACGCAGCCCGCTTGCCCTGCCCACCCGACAACTCGCTCGTGTCGGCGTCGATCAGCGGTCCCATCCCGAGGCGCTCCAACATCGCTTCGCCCTGCCAGCCGCGCCCCACAGCGTCGCGCACCGAGCCGGTGGGCAGGTGCGGCTGCTGGGCCAGGACGCCGACGCGCGCCCCTCGCCCCCAACGGACCACTCCAATCTCGCCCGCCGGTGACGGCTGCGGGTCGATCTCCCGGGCCAACATCCGCAACAAGGTGGTCTTGCCGCATCCGTTGATCCCGACCACACCGAGCCGGTCGCCATCGTTGATCGTGATCGATACACCGGCGAACAAGGACCGGTTCGGTCGTGAAGCGGCAAGTCGGGAGGCGTCGATGAGGATCATGGGGCGAGGATCATGGGGCGAGGGGCGAGGGGAGCGACAGGACGCTTGGAAAAATGAACGTCGCCAGGCCCGGGTGGGCCTGGCGAGTGCTTCCCGGTGATGGGAACGTGTGGGCCGGGCAGGATTCGAACCTACGTAGGCGTTGCCGGCAGATTTACAGTCTGCTCCCTTTGGCCACTCGGGCACCGACCCCACTTGCGACCGACCACGCTACCGCCCGGCTGTGTGCTCGGCCACCCACATTTCATCAGTGCCGCGACGCGGTTCCTGAGACACGTGGGTTCCTGAGACACGTGGGTTCCTGGACACGTGGGTTCCTGAGACACGGACATGAGCCGCATACGATGGGGGCATGTCCAGTTTCGATGTGGTTTCAGAAGTCGACAAGCAAGAGGTTCGCAACGCAATCGATCAGGCGCAGCGTGAGATCGCCAACCGGTTCGACTTCAAGAACACCGACTCCTCGATCGAGCAGGCCGACCTCGTGATCACCATGCGCAGCGTCAGCACTGATCGACTCGCAGCCCTCCGGCTGGTGTTGGAAGAGAAGTTGGTCAAGCGCGGCGTGTCACTGAAGGGCCTCGAACACGGAACGGTGGAGGAAGCCACGCACAACAGCGTTCGTCAGGTGACCACGATCACGGTCGGCATCTCCAGCGACAAAGCACGTGAGATCAATCGGATGATCAAAGAGAAGGGTCCCAAAGGTGTGAGCAGTCAGACCCAGGGGGATTCGGTGCGGGTGACAGGAAAAAAGCGTGACGACCTGCAGGCAGTGGTGGCGCTGTTGAAAGCAGCCGACCTGGAGATCCCGCTGCAGTTCAACAACTTCCG
>JANOKQ010000385.1:0-3918 GCA_031419375.1 Acidimicrobiaceae bacterium | reverse complement strand
CGCGCCGCCTCCATGACGTCGGCGGTTTCGTCGATCACCATCGTGGCGTTACCGGCGCCCACCCCGTAAGCGGGCTTGCCCGATCCGTAGGCAGCCTTGACCATCGCCGGGCCGCCGGTGGCGATGGCCAGGTCGCAAATCGACATCAATTCGTTGGCGAGCGGAATGCTTGGCTGCTCCACGCACTGCAGCACGTCCTCCGGAACGGCGAGCTCGCTCAGTGCCGCCCGCATCAATCTGACCGTCTCGAAGGTGGTGGCACGGCTCGACGGGTGGGGGGAAAAAATGACCGCGTCCTTGCACTTGATGGCGTAGATCGCGATGCCGATCGGCGTGATGTAGGGACTGGTGACCGGAATCAGCGAGCAAATCACGCCCGCCGGCTTCGCATACTTCACGATGCCCTTCGCCGGCAGCTCTTCGATGATCCCCATGCTCTTCTGGCGCAGCGCATCGCGCAGGATGCCCACGACCTTCGAGCGACGCTTCGGTTCGCGGCTCCCGAGTCCGCTTTCGTCCACGCTCATGTTGGCGAGGCGCGCCGCCGTCTCCGGATTGGCGCCGGCCCAGCCCACGGCCTGGCAAATGCGATCGACGGTGGACTGATCGTAGGCGCTGATCTGCGCCATGGCGTGCCGGGCGTTGGCCAGTAACTGGCGCCCGAGGTCGGTTTCTGCCGCGGTGATCGTGCGTGGGGCCATAAGTCGTCGCCTATCCGTCGATGACGAGCGATTATGGACACCAGGCGGCGGCGTTGCGAGGTTGTTACGGTGCCGCTACCGTAACGTCGTAGGGTTTACCGACCGTAACCTGTACCCTCACAGAGCTTTAGGAGCCCTATGGAACCCTGGCGTACCGCGATTGTTGAGGCCAGCGACGGCAGTATCCGGCTGCGCAACCACGATGTGACCTCGCTCATGACCGAGCGAACGTTCACCGACACCATCTTTCTTTTGCACCGGTCGAGAATGCCGACGACGGCCGAGCGGACGCTCGTCGACGCGATCCTGTCGAGCTGCGCGGATCACGGTTCGGGGGCGCCGTCGTGCGCCACCGCGCGTCTGGCGCTCTCGGGCAACCGCAGTTCGCTGTCGGCCGCGATCGCCGCCGGCATTCTCGCCATTGGTGACGAACACGGTGGCGCCGGCTCGGGCTGCATGGAGCTGATCGCCGCGGGCATCGAACGGTCGACGCGCGAATCGATCTCCTTCGATCAATGCGCGACGAACATGGTCAAGGAACATCGTGCGATCGGCAAGCGCGTCTCCGGCCTCGGCCATCGCGTGCACACCCATGATCCGCGAACGCCGGTGCTGTTCGCGCTCGCGAAGACCAACGGGCTGGCCGGCGAGGGTATCCTGTTCATCCAGGCGCTCGCCGCGGCGGTCGCCCAACAGGTGAAACCGATGACCATCAACATCGATGGCGCGCTGGCGGCGGTACTCTATGACATGGGCTTCCCGCCGGCGTTTGCGCGCTTGATCTTCATCATCAGCCGCGTCGCGGGCCTGACCGCTGAAGTCATGGAGGAGCTGACCCGCGAGCGGCCCATGCGCATCCGGATTCCGGTCACCTACGACGGCGAAGGCCGCGGCACCAGTTCGGAAAGCGAATGACCACCCCTCGCACCTCCCGGCGGTGGTTCCCGGTTCTGGCGCTCGTGGCCGTCGCCACGATGGTCAACTACCTCGATCGAACGGTGCTGGGTATTGCCGCGCCGTACCTCACGAAGGAGTTGGGCTTGACGGCGGCCGCCCTCGGCATTGTCTTCTCGGCCTTCTCGTGGAGCTACGCCCTCTTGCAGATCCCCGGGGGCATCTTCCTGGATCGCTTCGGGACGCGGGTCACGTATACCTGGGCGCTGACGCTGTGGTCAGGCTTTACCGCGTTAATGGGGTTGGTCACCGGCCTCCCGAGCCTGATCCTGACCCGCATTGGCGTGGGCATGTTCGAGGCGCCGTGCTTTCCGGCCAACAGCCGCATTCTCGCCACCTGGTTCCCCCAGAACGAGCGGGCGCGGGCGAACTCGATCTACTCCGTCGGCCAATATGCGGGGATTGCCTTTCTCAGTGTCCCGCTATTCTGGGTGACCGAGCAGTTCGGCTGGCGGGGCCTGTTCATCATGGCCGGTGGGTTCGGCATCGCCCTTGGCGGGCTGTTCTGGTGGCAATACCGCGAGCCGAGTGGCGACCCCGTCATCAATAGCGCCGAACTGGCGCACATCGAGGCCGGTGGTGGCGGTGAGTACAAGGGCGCGCGCGTCGCGTTCAGTTGGGGCACGATCGGGAAACTGCTGAGGCATCGGCAGATTCTTGGCGCGTCGATCGGGCAGTTCGGCGGCAACTCGACTCAGGTGTTCTTCGTCACCTGGTTCCCGACCTACCTGGTCAACGTTCGCGGCATGACCTTCATCAACGCCGGGATGATGACGATGCTGCCGTACATCGGCGCGTCCATCGGTGTGCTGGTCGCCGGGCAGTTCTCCGACCGTCTGCTCACACGCACGGGTTCCGCGAACCTCGCCCGCAAGCTGCCAATCGTCGGCGGCCTGCTGCTGGCGTCGACCATCGTGTTCGCCAACTTCGTGCCCGCCGGATCCAACCTGCTCGTCATCGGCATCATGTCGGTGGCCTTCTTCGGCCAGGGCATGACCAACCTCGGGTGGACCGTGATCTCCGACATCGCGCCGAAAGAGCACATCGGCCTCACGGCCGGGATCTTCAACTTCAGCGCCAACCTGGCGGGCATCGTGACGCCGCTGGTGATCGGCTACGCCTACCAGTCGACGGGATCATTCTTCGGCCCGCTGATCTACATCGGGGTCGTCGCGCTGATCGGGGCCTTCTCCTATAGCGTGATTCTCGGTGACATCCATCGACTCGAACTCGACCGGTGAGATGGACGACGTCCAGCCTCGGCTCGCACGGATTGATGCCTACATCGAGTCGCTCTTCGGCGGCGATGACGCGGCGCTGATCCAGAATCTGGCTGACGCCAGGGCGGCCGGCCTGCCCGACATCAACGTGTCGCCGAACCAGGGCCGGCTCCTGTACCTGTTGGCGAAAATGGCGGGCGCCGAGCGCGTCCTCGAAATCGGCACACTCGGCGGCTACAGCACCACGTGGCTCGCACGAGCGCTGCCATCAACCGGCGTCGTCGTGACGCTGGAACTGAACCCTGCTCATGCGGCGGTTGCCCGGCGCAATATCGCCCGCGCCGCGCCGGCGTGCAGGGTCGAGGTCTGGGTGGGTGCCGCCGCCGACAGCTTGCGACAGATCACGGCGGCACGCGAGCCGCGCTTCGACTTCGTCTTTATCGATGCCGACAAGCCCGGGTACATCGAATACCTGGAGCTGGTCCTCCCACTCTGCCGGCAGGGCACCGTCATCGTCGCCGACAACGTCATCCGTGACGGCCTGGTGCTCGACACCGCGCCGACTGATGGCAATACCCAGGCGGCGCGCGCGTTCAACGCGGCCATAGCCGCTCACCCGCGGCTCGAATCCATCATCGTGCCGATCGTCAGGCGCACGATCGACGGCATGTCGATCTCACTCGTGAAGTAGCAATCCCCAAGTGGGGCGGGAGATGCGGGATGTCCATCCGTTTCTGGTGCTGTCGCCGCGTGTCTTCAACGAGAGGACGTCACTGGTGATCGGGCTGCCGATGACCACGGCGGAGTACAATGCCGACAATCCGTTCGCCGTGGCGGTGGGAACCGCAGCCGGCCGCAAGTCGGCAAAGATCAGCTATGTTCTCTGTCACCAACCCAAGTCATTCGATTGGCGTTTGCGCGGTGCGCGGGTCCATCCGCTGAAGTCATTGTCGGACTCCCTGTTTGTGCAGGTGTGTGAGCGGCTGAATCAGATCATCGTGCTGGGGTGACCGGAATCGCACGGTCTCCGAACGGCTCTCGCC
>JANOKQ010000384.1:0-1574 GCA_031419375.1 Acidimicrobiaceae bacterium | reverse complement strand
GCCCGAGGATTGATCCGTACACATAGTGGTTGTGCTCGCCGAGGAGCGGCGCCCCTCGCTCGATCACCCAGTCGGTTTCCGACAGGTGTACCGGAAGGCCGTCGACCCGCACCGCTCCGATCTCCGGGTGCGACACCTCGGGCCACAGACCCCAGGCGGACGTCGCCTCGTCGTGGTCGATGCGCTCCGGCGGCGTCTGCACCGCAGCGGCTGGCACACCGAAAGCCTGGAGCCGACGCTGTGCATCGAACTTGTTGAGCGGTGCCACCCATGTAGCGACCAGTGTGTCGAGTTCGTCCTCGCGTGCGATGCGGTCTGCTGCGGTCTGCCACCGCGAATCGAGCGCCCAGGGCTCACCGACTGCCTGTGCGAACGCGGCCCAGTCGTCGTCATGGCGTACTGCGATGGCCACCCACTCGTCGGTGCCGGCAGCCGCATAGACGTTGTGCGGCGCCATCCGGGGTGAGTGCGAGTGGTTGCTGTCGGGCATACCCGGTCGGCGGGCTGGGCGGCCGTTCACGGACCAGTCGAGCACGGCGGTCCCCGTCAGTGTGATGCCGGTCTCGACGGAGGACATGTCGATCCACTGACCTTCTCCCGTTCGCCGTCGATGGCGGAGCGCAGCGAGGATGGCGAAGGCCATGAAGTTCGCGCCCTGGTGGTCCATGTAGGAGTACCCCCAACCCGCTGACGGCTCATCGGCCAGGCCGGATGTAAACGTAAGTCCACATATTGCCTGCACGATCGGGCCCCAGGTGCGGTAGGCGGAGTACGGGCCGGTCTGTCCGAACCCGCAGTTGGACACGTAGATGATGTCGGGCCTGAGCTCTTGCATGCGCGAGAACGGGAACCCCCAGCGATCGAGGACTCCGGCGGAGAAGTTCTCGGTGACGACGTCGCTCCTGGCGATCAGCTGAGCGAGCAGCTCACGGCCGCGTTCGGTGCGCATGTTGAGCGTGACGCCGAGCTTCTCGACGTTGTGGTTGTTGAACGCGCCGCCGAGGTCGATGCCGCGCCGCGCGTCGATGTACGGCGTCGAGCCACGCAGGATGTCCCAACGGCCTTGTTCGACGGGATCCTCGACGCGGATCACCTCGGCTCCGAACGCAGCAAGCGTGCGGGTCGCACCCGCTCCGGCGAGCTGCCCGCTGAGGTCACAGATGCGCAGTCCGCTGAGCGCGCCGCCGGCCCGGCGGTCATGTCGCTCGGGATCGCGGTCGGGCGTCGTCACGACAGGTGGCGGGCGAGGAACTGCCCGATGGCGTCGACCGCTGCCGTGGCTTCCGGGACCCGGCCGGCGAACACGTGCCAGACGTGGACCATCTCGGCCCAGACCTCCAGTTCAGTCTTTACCCCGGCGGCAGCTGCGCGTTCAGCGATCAGCTCGGCATCGCCGAGCAGCACCTCGGCGCCGCCCACGTGGATCAGCAACGGGGGCAGGCCGGTGAGGTCGGCGAGGGCGGGGGAGGCGAGCGCCTGGGTCGGGTCGTTGTCTCCCAAATACAACGTGCGCATAGCATGCAGGTCCGGCGGGTTGACCATGGGATCAGCGGCGATGAGTTCGTCCGAGGCCG
>JANOKQ010000383.1:0-1665 GCA_031419375.1 Acidimicrobiaceae bacterium | reverse complement strand
CATCTCCATGCCACTCTGGTCGCCGTACAGGGAGATGTAGTACTCGTCCACCTCCTCCTGCACGAGTGACTCGACGTACTTCTGGCTCGGATCCTCGAAGCCGAAGCCGCCGTCGACGCCTTGCAACTCGTAGTTGCGGGCCACGCCGTAGCCGTACTTCTCGCCGTACGCGACGGGGTCGGCCACTTGTTCTTCGTATTCGTCCTGGTACGGATTTGAGGCGGAGTAGTCGACCGCCTCGTACTCCCAACCCTCATCTTTCATGCACTCGACGACACCTTGTTGGACGTTCAGCTCACGTTCACGCTGTTCGGCCGGGGAGATGTCGTAGCCCATCAGCTTGGCCATCGGACCATTCTGGAAGTTGAACGCCTCCTCGGCGGCCTCCTCCTTGGGCGAGCCACATCCCGCCAGGAGCAATACCGTTGCCGAGGCGCTGACGAGAAGGCCTCGGCGGCCCCCCCGATGAGTACGAGGAACAGAGACGGCTGTCATGACAGTTCTGACGTCTAGCTGACCCATTCCGTTCCCGGAAGTTTTCGGCAACATGCACATCCCCCCTTTTTACATACGGCGTATCGTGCGGCACGGCCATTCACTTTTCGAAATTTTCCCAGTACCGGCTCGGCGTTGGACCGCGCTGCCCCTGGTACTTCGATCCTCGCGCACCGCTGCCGTAGGGCTTGTCGGCCGGGGTGGTCATCTGCATGAAGCTCACCTGGCCGATCTTCATCCCCGGGTACAGCGTGATCGGCAGCGTGGCGATGTTGGTCAGCTCGAGGGTGACGTGACCGTCGAAACCGGCGTCGATGAACCCCGCCGTCGAATGGATGATCAGCCCGAGTCGGCCGAGGCTCGACTTGCCCTCGATCCGCGAGACAAGGTCGTCGGGCACCCCGATCCGCTCGAGCGTGCTCCCAAGCACGAACTCGCCGGGATGGAGCATGAACACCCCGTCGTCGGCAATCGTGATCAGCTCGGTGAGATTTTCCTGGTTCTGCTTGACGTCGATTACCGCCGATGTGTGGTTGCGGAAGACTCGGAACAGATTTCCGATCTTCACGTCGATTGACGACGGCTGCACGCAGCGCTCGTCGAAGGGATCGATCACGATGCGGCCGGCTTCGATCTGCTCGCGCAAGCTGCGGTCGGAGAGAATCACGGCGTCAACCTAGTGGAGCGGCCCCGGCCTTCACCCGCAACGGCGCCTGTCAGCGGGGTCTGTCGTTGCGAACCGGCAGTGGTACCGGTGTCGTCACGCTCGACCGCCATGCCGGGTAGACGAGTGCCAGCGCACCGCCCCATGCAGCAAAGCTCAACCAGTCGTTGAGGTGCACGCCGTGTGTCGCGCTGAGTTGCGCTACCACCGGGCCCGACCACGGGTTCGAATTGATGATCCAACGCAGGCCGACGAGCAACAGCGTGAGCGCGCCGACGAGGCGTCCGGGGTGGCGGGTCATGGAGACATCATCGTGCAGATTCGTACCGAACTTGAGTCGGGTTCGTGTTCACGGTCTCGCGGGCGTGTCGAAGCCGACTCTCGCGGGCGTCACATCGGGCTGTGGTGCAGGTGCCAGCGGCGCTAACCTGGCGGCGCTCAGTGACGGATCCCGTCGCCGATGCGGGTGTAGTTCAGAGGCAGAACATCAGCTTCCCAAGCTGAGA
>JANOKQ010000382.1:0-5043 GCA_031419375.1 Acidimicrobiaceae bacterium | reverse complement strand
CGACGGGGGCCGGTGGGGGTGTGATCCGCTCGGGCTGTGGTGCGGGGGGTGGCTCGGGGGGTGGGGTGCGGGGCGGCTCGCGCGCCGACGCTGTATCGGTCATGCTCGACTGAATGCCGAAGCGGCCGGGCTTCAAGGCGTTGTCGACCACCAGCGTCACGTGGACGGCCCCGGCCAAGTGGTAGCCCTCATCGCGGGCGTACTCGCGTGCGGCCTCGCCGAGTTCATGCTTGAGCGCCTGCTCGATCTCGGCGAAACCGGCGTGGTCGCGCGGGCTCAAGTGGAACACGAAGGAGTTGGGCACGGTGCGTCGCCCGTGCACGTCAACGCTTCGATGGTCGTCCATCTCACGCAGGAGACGGCGACCAAGTTCGACAGGACGGATGTTGCTGCGGTTGGAACGCGTAAACACGACCTCGACCATATTCGATAGTGACCGTTCGAAGGACTGGAAGCCCATGACGTGTACCAGGGTACTTGCGAGCGCTCCCCCAAACGCGTCGCTTCGTGTTGTGCGGTCGGGCAGTGCGTTCGCTGACGTCGGGTGGTCGGGGGTTTCGCGTCGGTGGTGGCGGGCGAATGTGGGTTGGGCGAGTCGGCCGGAGGGGCTAGCGTGATCGCTTCCACTCGGGCGAGTGGCGGAATGGCAGACGCGCTGGCTTCAGGTGCCAGTATTCGAAAGGATGTGGGGGTTCAAGTCCCCCCTCGCCCACAGGAGACCCCAGCTCAGCTTGGGGTCTTTTCGCGTCTGGAGGCCCCGACTTCTACCGGAAGGTGTAGCGAGGGTGAATGTCGGCCTTGTTGAACCAGTTCTTCGGGATCATGTTCTCTTTGTGGAGGCGGCCGGCGACTATGCCGCTGCCAACGCCAATGGCGTTGGCGAAAGCGCGGACGTCAGCGGCAGTCTTCAGCGTCGCCATCCTCGGTAGATGCTCGGCAGGGATGAGGAAGTCCAGAGCGAATCGGTCCGCCTCCCCCTCCAACTCGTCGGAGCTCTGCCCATCGTCGATGAATGTGCGCTTCTTACTGTGGAGGAGGATGTGGGCTGCCTCATGGAAGAACGTGAACCAGAACGCTTCCGCCCATCGGCCCCGAAGGCTGAGCTGGAGGAGCGCCTTGTCGGGCGTGAGCCATCGCGCTGCTCCGCTCAGTCGTGACTTCCCAATCTCGGGCACGAGCAGTACCACGACTCCGCTCGCCGCGCACAGATCGGTCAGGCGAGGAAGCCACACGTCGGGATCCGTCATTTTCGTGAGACCGCGAATCTCTCGGAGCGCCGATCGGAAAGCAGACTTGTCGAAGGCCCCGCACTGGACGCTGGGGGCCTGAAGCTCGCCAACTCGGAGCCAAGCAGCTACGGCGTATTGGTCGGAGCTGTATGCGTCGGACTTCCGGTACGCGGCGGACGCGCACACCTCGTCGAACGAGGAGCGCCCCGCTACGCCGAAGAACTTGAGGACTTCCCGAAGTTGATCGACGGGTCGGCTGCGCCTGTCCGGAATGTGGCCCCGCGTGATGAGTTCTTTCAAGGGCAGTTCATCGAGCCAGGGAAGGTCCGCGCTGAGATCGTCCACCTCTCGCTCTCGGGCCTTGAAGTCCTGGAAGTTGGCCTCGAGCGCGTTCCAGAATCTCGCAGGTGTTCCTGTAACACGCTCGAGGGCGATGGCGAGTTCGTTGCTCAGCGAGACCGATGCCCCGATGAGCTGATTTAGATGCTTCGTAGTGACACCGAGGCGGCGGGCTAGTTCGACTTGAGTCATGCCCTGCTCCTCGATGAACTCCGCGATGATGTCCCCCGGCGGAATGGCGTAGTCCGGCTCATAGCGGTAGAGCGCCGTTCTTCCGGTCTTGGCGCTAGTCATGGCGATCTCTCCTTTCATTCGTGCGTGTCGGCAATTTCGATGATGGTTACGGAGTCGACCGTGGTCCAACCAAGCCCGCCGTCGGCCTTCGACGGCGGTGGTTGCTTCGTCGGGCGGAAGATGAGCCGATGTGGGTGGTCTAGGTCGAGTGAGAGCTGGCCACCTCTGTCAGCCGTGAGTTCGTGGCAACGACCTGGCGCGCTGCGTAGGTCATCGAGGACTGCAGCGGCGGTCAACTGCTGAAGCCGTCTCTCGATCTTCTTGGCGCGCTCGATGCCGAACGCCCGAACCAACGCCTTCCGCGACGAACAAACATCGGCAAGTTGCTTGCTCTCGAAGTAGACGTCCATTTAGCACCTCGCCGTAACTTTACAGGATTCGTTTACCAACTTGGTGCATTATTTGCTAAGCGCGCGGTGTAAGGTGATGGTGAGCCGAAAGGTCTTCACGCCCACCTTGGGCGGGAACCAACTTCGGATCGGTGGCACGACCAGGCAAGGACAGCGCCACCGATCCGGCTCTCACTGCTGACATGGCAAACTCCACTGATCCGGGAACTCCGGCTCCTTCGTCAGGCCAGTACGGCCTTGCGGGCGTGGCGGCAAGCCCACCGGCGTCGAGTGCACCTCGACCAGAGGGCAACTCAGTGCCGCCCACACCGGCGAAGGGTCAGAGCCAGGCCGGTGATGTCGTCGCCACGCGCTTGGGTGGTGGTCAACACGCGATGGTGGTTAGCGTTGATCGAATGCGTGCAGTCCAGTGTCAGTCGTTCGGCCCGCCGGACCAGCTCACGGTGGTCGATCTCCCATCGCCGGTACCTGGGCCAGATGAGGTCGTGCTCACGATCCGCGCCGCCGGGGTGAACTTCCCCGATGTGCTGATCATCCAGAACAAGTACCAGTTCAAGCCGCCCCTGCCGTTCACTCCAGGTGGCGAGGTCGCCGGCGTCGTGAAGGTGGTCGGCAGCGGCGTCGCCGACCTCGCCGTCGGCGATCGCGTGATCGCCGTCGCTTTGTCCGGGGGCTACGCCGAGGAGATGCTTGTGCCTGCCAGCGCGTGCCAACCGATCCCAGCGGGGATGGGCGACGAGCAGGCGGCGGCGTTCCTCATGACGTACGGCACCTCGTATCACGCCCTGAAGGATCGGGCTCGACTGGTGGCGGGGGAGACCTTGCTGGTGCTCGGTGCCGCCGGGGGCGTTGGGCTCGCCGCCGTCGAGCTGGGGGTCGCCATGGGTGCGACCGTGATCGCCGCCGTGAGCAGCGGGGCCAAGGCCGATCTCTGCCGTCGTCATGGAGCGGCAGCGACGCTCATCTATCCCGCCAATCCGCTCGACCGCGATGCCCAGAAGGCGCTTAGCGAGCAGATCAAACAGGTCTGCGCCGCTGTGAGCGCCAGGGACGGTGCCGACGTAATCTACGACCCGATCGGCGATGACTATGCCGAACCGGCGCTGCGCACGATCGCCTGGCGCGGTCGCTACCTCGTAGTCGGTTTCGCCGCCGGACAGATCCCGCGCATTCCGATCAATCTGGCGCTGCTAAAGGGCTGCGAGATCGTGGGCGTGTTCTACGGGGACTTCACGACCCGACAGGCGGACGACTCGGCCCGTAATCTGGAGGAGCTGGCGGCGCTGGCCGCTGATGGCAAGGTGATGCCGTACGTCAGCGGCCGCTACCCGCTCGACCGAGTTCACGATGCGCTGAACCTGATGGCGGCTCGGGGTGCGACAGGCAAACTCGTCGTGGTGCCTTAGCCTTAGCCGCGATCCACCGAGGTGTCGTCTATCTCAGTCATGGTTCACCACGCTCAGGGCCTGCTCTGCCTGAGTTCGCGGCGGAGGATCTTGCCCGTCGTCGTTTTCGGCAGGTCGTCGAGGAACTTGATCGTCCTCGGGTACTTGTAGGCCGCCATACGCGCCTTGCAGAAGTCGATGAGTTCCTGCTCCGTGACCGACGAGCCGGCCTGGACCGAGGCGTAGGCCATCACGGTCTCGCCCCTGTACTCGTCGGGCACCCCCACGACGGCGACCTCGCGGATGGCCGGGTGGGAGTAGAGGACATCTTCCACCTCGCGGGGCCACACCTTGTAGCCGGAGGCGTTGATCATGTCCTTCTTGCGGTCAACGATGTAGAACCAGCCCTGCTCGTCCATGAAGCCGATGTCACCGGTGCGGAGCTCGCCACCCGGGATGCTCTCGGCGGTCGCCTCGGGGTTGCGCCAGTAGCCAGGGATGACCTGCGGCCCGGAAATCACGATCTCACCCGGCTCGCCCACTGGTAGTTCCTGCCCGTCTTCGTCAATGATCCGGCAGCCGGTGTTGAACGTCGGGAGCCCCACCGACAGGGCACCCGAGACCGGATCGACCGGCGCGGTCATCCCGTACGGCACGCCGTGCGAGGGGGACGTGGTTTCGGTAAGCCCGTAGACCGTGTGGATGTAGAGCCCCGTCTTGTCCCTGAAGCGGTCGATGACCGTCGGCGCGATCGCTGCGCCACCGGAGAAGAGTGCCCGGAACGACGACCAGTCCTCAGGAGCCATGTCCGGGTTGTTGACCAGGTTGATGAAGACCGTGATGGCGCCGACTGTGAACGTCGGCCGATGCTCCCTGATGGCGTCGATCACCACACTTGGCTCGAACTGGTGGTTCAGAACGAGGGGGCACGGCACCAGCAGCCCGAGGCCGATGTGGGCGACAAGACCGGTGATGTGGAACAGCGGCGCCACTCCATAGATCACGTCGTCGCCGGTCATTTGCACCCAGTCCCGGTAGGTCTGAGAGTTGAACGCCATGTTCGCGTGTGTGTTCATCGCCCCCTTGGGCACACCGGTCGTGCCCGAGGTGTAGTTCAGCACCGCAACGTCGTCGCCGCTCGGCGACGCCGGCGACGGCACGCGACCGGCGTACCGCTCGATCAACTCGGCAAGATCGAGCGTGCCGGCCGGCATGGTTGGCCGACCACCGCTGAAGATCCTGGGATCGTCGCGCGTCTGCCCGTCAAGGCCCGAACACGTGATGACCGTCTTGACTGCCGTCGCGCCATCAGACAAAACCTCCGCCGCCACCGAGGTGTACAGATCCTCCAGGCACAGCAGCGCCACGGCGCCTGAGTCCTCGAGGATGTAGGCCAGCTCCCGTCCCTTGTTCATCGGGTTCACCGCGACGGCACCGCCGCCGGCC
>JANOKQ010000381.1:0-12211 GCA_031419375.1 Acidimicrobiaceae bacterium | reverse complement strand
CGATCCGCCGCACCCCATCTCCCGACGACAACACGATCCAGCGATCGATGTCCTCGCGTTCGCTTTCGTGCAGGTCGAGCGCTGCGCACCAAAACGCGCCGAGCCGAATGGTGTCTGGCGTGTCGATGGTGACGAGGTCGAAGCGGATCGCCATCACATGGTGCCCGCCAGGTCGAGAATCATCTGCAGCAACACGTCGGCGCCGGCCTGGAGATCGGCAGCCGCAGTGAACTCGGCGATGTTGTGCGACAAGCCGTTCACACTGGGCACGAAGATCATCGACGTCGGGCACACCCGCGCCAGCATCTGCGCGTCGTGGCCGGCGCCGCTCGGCATCCGCAGCGTCGAATGGCCGAGCCGCCGCGCGCCGCGCTCGACTCGATCGATCATCGATGCGTCGAAGTCCACCGGCTCGAACCTGGCTAAGGATCGCCGTTGGAAGGTGACGCCCTCCTCGACGGCGAGCCGGTCGCACAGCACTTCAAAGCGGTGTTCTGCCTGCTGCAACTGGTGCTCGTCGGTGTTGCGTAGATCCACCGTCAACGTGACCGCTGACGGCACCACGTTCACCAGGTTCGGCGTGAACTCGCAGCGCCCGACCGTGGCAACTTGCGCGCCGCCCATCTGACGGGCGATCGAGCGCACCCCGGCGATGATCTCCGCGGCGACGTAGCCGGGGTCCCGGCGGAGGCGCATCGGCGTGGTGCCGGCATGGGCGGACTGCCCGGTGATCGTCAGCTCGGTCCACGAGATGCCCTGTACGCCGGTCACCACGCCGATGGTGACCGCCTCGTCTTCGAGGACGGGGCCCTGTTCGATGTGGAGCTCGACGAACGCTAGTGGTGCTGCTGCAGCCGGGCACGGCGTGGGCCCGGCGTAGCCGATGCGGGCCAACTCGTCTCCCAATCGGGCCCCGTCGTCAACCGCCGTCACATCGAGCGCGTCTTCGAGCGCCATTGCTCCCACGTACACCAGGCTGCCGAGCATGTCAGGTTGGAAGCGGGCACCCTCTTCGTCGGTGAAGAAGGCCACGCTCACCGGGTGGCGGGTGCTGATGCCGTGCTGTTCCAGCGTCTCGATCACCTCCAGCCCGGCAAGTACGCCGAGGTTGCCGTCGAAGCGCCCACCGGTGCGCACGGTGTCGATGTGCGACCCGGTCATCACCGCGGCCGCTGTGGGACCAGTGCCAGCGCGTGTACCGATCACATTGCCGATCGCGTCGATGCGCACCTCCAGGCCCAGGTCGTGCATCCACCCCATCACCAGGTCGCGGCCATCCCGGTCCGCATCGGTCAGTGCCAGTCGCGCGCAGCCTCGCTCGCCAGCGGGGCCGTGCACCGCTCCGATCTCGGCCAACGCCTCGATCCGATCGATCAGCCGGTCGACATCCACCCGCAGTGCGCTGACCTCGCTGATCTCGCTCACCACGTCACGTCCACGTCACATCCGGAACACATCCAAGGTCCCATCCGAGTGCTGAGCGCCCACCCGTGTGCGCGCTCACCACTCGGATACCCCCCGCCACACTCGGACGACTCGCGTGGACTCGGACAACACGCACCGACTCGGATGACACGCATGGATTCGGGTGGCGGGGGTCATCGGCCGAAGTTGAAGGTGGCGACCTCGCGGAGGGCTTCGGCGAAGGCTTGGACGGCACCTTCAAACAGTTCCTTGCCGAGCTCGGCGGTCGCTGCGGTCGGGTCGCCGATGTAGCCGTCGGGAAAGAAGTCGTCGGAGAGCCAACCGAAGCTGACCTTGCCGCCGAAGCGGACGTAGCGGTTCAGGGCGATCTTGTCGGGCACGCGCCGTTCGGCCAGCTCCATCCGCACCAGCTCGGGTGCGAGGTGGAGCATGATCGACGTCTCGTCGGTGCCGCCGTGCACGCCCATGCCGAGCTCGCTCGGAGGTGACGCACCACCTTGATCGGGCGGCACACCTGGGTGCGCGAGGAACGTCATCAGCCCGTGCGCGAGCCGGATCTCACGGTTGGCCACGTTGACCAGCGCGCTGTTACCACCGTGGCCGTTGAGGAATACGAGGCGCTTCGCAGGGGTCGTGGCGAGGCAACGCCCGATGTCGTCGAGCATCGCCAGCATCGTGGTGGCCGACAACCAGATCGTGCCCGGCGACCACGCATGCTCATTCGACTTGGTGTATTGGAGCGTCGGCAGCAGCCACACGTCGACGGCATCCACACCGGCCAGGCCGTGCGTGACGAGTTCGACGCCGGCTTCGGCGACAGCCGTGGCGATCACCGAATCGGTCGACAGGGGCAGGTGCGGCCCGTGCTGTTCGATCGCTCCGAGCGGCTGCACGAAGATGCTCCGCTCCGTGATCAAGCGACTGACGTCTGGCCCTTGGAGATCGACGAATCGGTGCACACGCTGAGTCACGTCTCCAGCGTAGGCCACTGCAGAACGAAGGCAGCGACGAGTGATCCGCGCGAGTGCCCCTGCGGGAATCACTTCGCAGGGGCCATCGACGTCCGGCGGCCTCGCCCCGGTGAGCGCAGTGGGGTCGGGCCCGGGCCAGAATGACCCGATGTCCACCGACGACTTCGATGCCATCGTGATCGGCGCCGGCCACAACGGACTGGTGTGCGCCGCGTACCTGGCCCGCGCCGGGATGAAGACGTTGCTTGTCGAGGCGAGGTCGAGCGTTGGTGGCACCGCTTCGAGCGAGCGTTTCGGCGGCGCCACGGTGAACATCTGCAGCTGCGATCACATCACGTTCCGCACCACCCCGGTGATGGAGGATCTGCGTCTCGCTGACCACGGTCTGCGCTACCTCGACGTGGAGCCGGCGCAGATCAACATGACATGGGATGGCTCGCCAGCGTGGCCGCTGTTCCACGATGTCGAGCAAACCATCGACGCGCTGGCACGCACCTATCCCGGCGAAGTTGTCGGCTATCGCCGCTACCTGAAGGCCGCGATCCCCGCGGTGCACATGGTGTTCGCCGCCGCCAACGACCCTCCGTCGCTCGCCGGGATTGCCCGCAAGGTGCTCACCAAACGAGGACGCGGCGCGGCGACGCTGTTGCGTTGGAGCCGGCGCAGCGCCGCCGATGTGATCCGTATCTACTTCACCGCGGAAGCACTCCGCGGGCCGGCGATGGTGACCGGGCCGATGGTGTGGGGCATCTCGCCGGAGACGCCGGGAAGCGGGCTCGGTGCGCTCACGTATGCATTGCGCCACGCTGGCACGGTCGGTCGGCCAGTCGGTGGCAGCGGGATGGTGCCAACCTCGATCGCCGCGAGCTTCGCCGCGTCGGGCGGTTCGCTGCGATTGTCGTCGCCGGTGGCGTCGATCGACTGCGAAGGCGATCGGGTGCGCGGCGTCACGCTCGCCGACGGCACGCAGGCGTTCGCTCCGGTCGTGGTGTCGGCATGCAATCCGCATGACACGTTCTTGAAGTGGTTGCGCGATGCACCGTCGCAGGCGCAGCAGATGCTGGCTCGCTGGCAGGCGATGCCTCGCCAACAGGGTTACGAATCCAAGATCGACGCGATTGCGTCACGCATCCCGCGCCTGCGCGCGCTCGACGGCCTCGACCACCTGGGCGCCGGCGTCGACCCGCTGAACGCAACCACGGTCATCGCTCCCCCGCTGACCGATATCCACCGCGGCTACGAGCTGATGGCCGAAGGCGGCGTGCTCGAACAACCAGGAATGCTCTTCAACGTGCCGACGGTGCTCGACGCCTCGATGGCACCGCCCGGCATTCAGCAGGGCAAGCAGACCGGTCACGTCATCAGCCTGGAAACGCTGTACACGCCGTACGCGCTACGCGGTGGATGGGCCGGTAGCACCGAGCCGAGGCGATGGCTCGAACAACTCGCCACACTTGCCGAACCCGGCTGGCTGGACAGCGTCAGCGACTGGAGAGCGATGACGCCGGACCGGTACGAGCGCGAGTTCCACCTGCCCGCCGGCCACGCAACCAGCTTTGCGGGCGGACCGTTGGCCGCATTCCGCAACCCGAATCCCGAGCTGACCCGGTACGCCACCGCAGTGGCCGGGCTGTACCTCACCGGCGCGGCGACGTTCCCCGGTGCCGGCGTATGGGGCGCAAGTGGCCGCAACGCCGCGCTGATCGTGCTCGACCACCGGTCCTGACACCGCTCGCACCTCGCCCCGCGTCCTGGTCCGTGTCCATCGCGCGCGGCGCGAGCGCGTGATGGACACGGACGAGACGATCCCTCACATGCACGCCCCCTCGGCACCGCGGATGTGAACAGCTACGAAACATCGGTTGTCGACCTGGGTTGGTGGGTACCATGGGGCATGCCAACGGGGAGTAACCCCTTTACACGACGGTCGTCAACACGAGTTGCTTCACCGAGCAGCTTCGGCGGTCGTGGCTCGCACGAGCGGGTGAGACCAGCGGCACCAGGTTCAATCGGTGTCGAAAGGAAACTCACTTCTCATGTTTCGTAGCAACCTCACGCTCTTCAGGGTGAAGGGAACGCCGGTGCAACTGCACTGGAGTGTGCTGCTCATCGCCGTGTTCTTCGGATCCAGTTTCGCCGCGCAGTACGGCGCGATCGGCGCCGTCATCGGCGTCATCGTGTTTCTCGGCTCGATCCTCGCGCACGAGATCGGCCACGCCCTGGTCGCTCGGAGGTTTGGCATCTCGACCAAGTCGATCCAACTGTGGGCGCTCGGTGGCGTGGCCCGCCTCGACCGCGACGCCCCGACCGCTCGCGCCGAAGGATGGATCGCCGCCGCTGGACCGCTGACCAGTTTGGCCATCGGTGTCATCGCGATCGGCGCCTGGTTGGCCGCCACCGCTGCCGGGGTCACCGCACCGCTACTCGGCCTGGTTGGCTGGTTGGGTGCGGTCAATCTGTTGTTGGCCGTGTTCAACATGCTGCCCGGCGCACCCCTCGACGGTGGACGAGTCTTGCGGGCGTGGCGATGGGGCCGCCACGGTGATCGCCATTTGGCGACCCGTGAGGCAGCCAATGCCGGGCAGGCCATCGGCTACTCGCTCGCCGGCATCGGCATGGTGTTGATGCTGAATGGCGCCTCCGGGATCACGCTCGTGTTGACCGGGGTGTTCATCGCTCTCAGCGCCAAGGCCGAGGCGATGGCCTCGATCGTCGCCGAACGGGTTGCCGGCGTCCGGGTCGGCGACCTCACCTGGTTCGGGGTCGCCCAGGCAACCAACGAAACCGATGCCACCACCATGCTGTGGCAGCGGTCGCGCCTTGGTGGTGCGGGCGTGGTGGCCATCGTCGGGGCCGACGGCACCCTCACCGGGATCGTCAGCGAGGAGCAGTTGCTTGCGGTCCCGGAGAACGAACGCGACCACATCTCGATGCAATCGCTGATGGTGCCCTTCGCCGATGTCGCCAGCGCCGACCCCGACGAAGATCTGTCGCTGGTGCTGTCACGGCTCAATCCCGCTGCGCCGATCGTCACCGTCTGGCGCGAGGGCCGCCTACTCGGTGTAGTCCCACGTAAACGGCTTCTCGCCAAACTGGCCAAACCGGGACCAGAGCCCACCTGGTAACACGGGCCCCGCCGCTCAGGCGTCCTTGACGCTCCAGTCGCGCTTGGCGACCGGATCCTTGTCGCTCCACGGGAAGTTGATCCACTGGTCGGTCTGCTTCCACACATAGTCGCAGCGGACTACGGAGTGGCTCTTTTCGTACAGCACGGCGGTGCGCACCTCGGCCACTTTGCCCTCGCAGAACTGCGGCACGCTGCGCAGGGTATGGCCGGTGTCGGCGACGTCGTCGGCGATGAGGATCCGGGCGTGGCGGACATCGACGAAATCGGGTGCCGGCGGCAGGATGCGGGGCACTTCGAGGCGCTCGTCGACACCGGTGTAGAACTCGACGTTCATCGTGTAGACGTTCTTGACGCTGAGCGCGTAGCCGAGCGCCCCACCGATCAGCAGCCCCCCACGAGCGATGGCCAGGATCATGTCGGGCTCATAGTCGTCGGCGACCATCTGGGCCAGATCTCGCGACGCCGTGCCGAACATCTCCCACGTCATGATCTCTCGCTCGCTCACAACACCACTCAACTTTCATCGCCGGTGAAACGCTGACACCGGACAGTGCAAGCTCGAACCCACGGTAGACGATCAGGTCCTCCGGGTGCATATGCCCGCGGCGCGAGCAGCGACCGAATTGCCGGTTTCACAGGGCGATGTCGGCGGGACGGACCGGTACCCGGGTGAGGTCGCGACCGACTGCGTCGCGGATCGCGGCCACGACCGCGGGGGTCGAGGAGATGCACGGCGGCTCGCCAACGCCCTTGGCTCCGAGCGGGGCCAGCGGGTCGGGTTCCTCGATCAGCACCGCCACCACATCGGGCATATCGAGCATCGTCGGTAGCAGGTAATCGGTGAAGCTTGCGTTGCGCACCTGGCCGTCGACTTGGATGATCTCCTCCATCACCGCCAGCCCCACCCCTTGAGCGATGCCGCCTTCGATCTGGCCGAGCACGCTGAGCGGGTTCAGGGCGCGGCCGACATCTTGGGCCGTCGCGATCTGCACCACCTTCACCAGGCCGAGATCAACGTCGACGTCGACCACTGCGCGGTGAGCGACGAACGCAAATGCGGTATGGCAATTGCCTTGACCGTGCTGGTCAAGATCAAACCTTGGCGGGTGATGGTGCTCGAAGGTCTCCTCGATGTCGACGTCGGCCGACGCATCGGCGACGGGCATGCGGAAACTGCCGACCGTGTCGATCACGTCGCGACCGTCGATCGCCAGACGCAACGGGTCGATGCCGTGGCGCGCCCCGACGTGTTCGAACAGGCGCTCACGTACCAGCCGGCAGGCACCGTCGACCGCTCCACCGCTCATCCACGTCTGGCGCGACGCCGATGTAGAACCGGCGGAACCGATCGTGGTGTCGATCGGTTCCAGCAGGACCTCGTCGACGCCAAGCACCGACCGGGCGATCTGCGCGGCGAGCGTCACGAACCCCTGGCCGACCTCGCTGGTGGCGAACTTCAGCCACACCACGCCGTCACGAAGCCGGCACCTGGCCGTCGCGAAGTCGTCGAAACCCTCGGAATACATCAGGTTCTTGATCGACACCCCCCACCCGATGCCACGGCGGATGTGGCCCACGTCGGCGGTGAGCCCGGCACCGCCGGGGAGCCGCATCGGGTCGCCGTCGTGGCCGCCGATGGGCTCGTCGGGCAACGGCAACGCCGCAGTTTCCTGGATGCAGCGAGCCACCGGGGCGACGTTGAGAATCGGCTGACCGGTGATCAGCCGATCGCCGGTGACCATCGCGTTGCGTAACCGGATCTCCACCGGCGTGAGCCCGCACGCGGCGGCGAGGCGGTCCATCTGGCTCTCGTGGGCAAAGCACGCCTGCACCACTCCGAAGCCGCGCATTGCCCCACACGGCAGGTTGTTGGTGCGCACGACGTAGCCGTCGACGACCGCGTTGGGGCACCGATACGGGCCCTGGGCGTGGGTGACGGCATTGATCAGAACCGCTGACGACGTGGATGCGTAGGCCCCGCCGTCGAGCACGAACCTCGCTTCGATCTTGACGATCAGGCCGTTCGCGTCGGCGTGGTGGCGCATCCAGATGCGCGCCGGGTGCCGGTGAACATGACCGAGGAAGCTTTCCTCGCGGCTGTAGGCGATGCGCACCGGACGCCCGGTACGCAGCGCCAGCAGACACGCGTGCACCTGCAAGCTGATGTCTTCACGGGCACCGAACGCTCCCCCGACCCCGCCGAGGGTGAGACGTACCTGCGTTTCGTCGAGGCCGAGGCACGCGGCGATCTGGTGGCGATCTTCGTGCAACCACTGCGTCGCCACGAACAGTTCCACTCCGGCACCGCCCGCGTCGGGCAGCGCCAGCGCAGCTTCCAAACCGAGAAATGCCTGGTCCTGCATGCCGATCTGATACTCGGCCTCAACGACCACTGCGCCCGTCGCCAACGGGTCGCCGCAGTCGATGCGCTGGCGGCGGATGACGTTGCCGTCGGGATGGATCAGTGGATGCGAACCGTCGATGGCTCGTTCCGGATCGACCAGCGGTTCGAGCACCTCGTAGGTGACCACGATCGCGGCGAGAGCGCGGCGGCACGTGTCGGGGTGATCGGCGGCGACCGCGGCCACGGCTTCACCGACGTAGCGCACCACGTCGCTGGCGAACACCGGTTGGTCGCGACTGATCAGGCCGTACGTGGGCACACCGGGGACATCGGCGGCGGTGATCACGGCTTCGACCCCGGCGATGCGCCACGCAGGCGACACGTCGATGCTCACGATGCGCGCCGAGGGATGCGGCGAGCGCAGCGTCGCCCCCCACAAGAAACCGTCGGCCGACAGGTCGCCGGAGAACGCGAAGCTGCCCTGCACCTTGGCCACGCCGTCGGGGCGCACGGGGCTGTCGCCGAGCCGGCCGGCGAGGGCGTCCGTGCGGGTGATGGTGCCGGTGATGGCGGTGGCGGTCATGCCGGTGATGGCGGTGGCGGTCATGGCGTGTGTTCCCGTGAACTGGCGGCACGTTGCACGGCGACTCGTTGCACGGCTTCGATGATCCTGCCGTACCCGGTACACCGGCACACGTTGCCCGATAGCTCTTCGCGGATCTCGTACTCGGTGGGCGCGGCATTGACGTCGAGCAATGCGTGGGTGGCCATGATCAAACCGGGTGTGCAGAACCCGCACTGCACCGCGCCCGCGTCGACGTACGCCTGCTGCACATCACTGGGCGCTCCGACCGGAGCGATCCCCTCGATCGTCACGATCTCCTGGCCGATCGCACCGGCGGCCAGAACCAGACAGCCGCAGACCAGATCTCCGTCGAGGAGCACGCTGCAACTTCCGCACTCGCCCTGCTCGCAGGCACCCTTGCTCCCCATCAACCCAAGCCGTTCGCGCAACACGTACAGCAGGCTCTCGCCGACCCAGGCGTCGCCGACGTCGCGGTCCTCGCCATTGACGTTCAACCGGAAGAACTGGTGGTCGCCCGCGCCGGTCGCGGCGGTTGGGTCTGCGCTCACTCCGACGTCCCTGTGAAGGCGCGCCCGAGCAAACGTCGGGCCAGTACTTCGATCGCATGGCGGCGGTAGGCGGCTGTCGAGCGGTGGTCGTCGATCGGCCGTGCGGCTGCCGCGGCTGCCGCGGCGAACTCCGTGACGAGGTCGGCGTCGATGCTGCGGTTGTCGAAATCCGCTGCGGCATCGGCGATCGCCTCGGCCTCGGTGGCGCGGATGATCACCGGGCCGACCGAGCCGAGCGCCAAGCGCACCGACCGGCCGACGGTGTCGACGGCCAGGCACGCACTGGCGGTAGCGATCACCATCGCGTTGCGCACACCGACCTTGGTGTAGCCCTGATACCCGTCGAGCACCGGGACGCTGATCGCCGTGATCAGCTCGCCGGCGGCAAGCACCGTCCGTTTTGGCGCGGTCGCGAAATCGGCGAACGGCACATCACGGCGGCCGTCCGCCGACTCGACGTGCACCACAGCGTCGAGCGCGGCCAGCACCGGAAGCCCGTCGCCTGCCGGCGAGGAGGTGGCAACGTTGCCGCCGATGGTCGCCGCGTTGCGGATCTGCGGCGAGCCCACCGTTCGGGCCGCCTGCGCCAGTGCCGGCACCAACGATGCCAGCGGCGGAGCCATCAGCTCGGCGTAGGTGATGCCGGCGCCAATGCGCAGCCGATTCCCCGTCGGGTCGTGCGACCACGTCCGCAGCTCGCGAACCCGGTTGACACAGATCATCTGCGCGGGCCGGATGTGGCCGCTGTTGATCGCGACCATCAGATCGGTGCCGCCGGCGAGCACCGTCAGGTTGGGGTTGCGCGCGAGAATGTCGAGGGCCTCATCGAGCAGGTAGGGAACGAACACCGACATCGCCGACGACTTTACAATTCGTCAAGCCGCAGCGCAGGGACCGGGCGGGCTCACACGATCGTGATGCCGTCGAGGCCGGCCTCTGCCGGCGGGATTTTGGGATCGAGCCGTTCCAAGGTGGCCAGCAAGATCTCCGCCACCACCAGATTGCGGCGCGAGTTGCTGTCGGCGGGCACCACGTACCAGGGGCACGCGGCCGTGGTGGTCTCGTTGATCGCGTACTCGTAGGCCTGCTGGAACTTCGGCCACCGCGCCCGGTCGTCGAGGTCGCCGAGGCGGAACTTCCAACGCTTCTCGGGGTCGTCGAGGCGGGCCTGGAACCGCCGCGCCTGCTCGTCTTTGGAGACGTGCAGGAACACCTTGACCACGGTCGTGCCCTCGTCGGTCAGCTGTTGTTCAAAGTTGCGGATGTGGGCGTACCGCTTGCTCCACACGGCTTTCGGGGCAAGGTCGTTGACCCGCACGACCAACACGTCTTCGTAGTGGCTGCGGTTGAACACCGTGATGTGACCACGCGATGGGCAGGCGTGATGGACCCGCCACAGGTAGTCATGATGCGCCTCGGGCCCCGCCGGTGCCTTGAAGCTGACCACGTTCACCCCCGCCGGGTTGAGCCCAGCCAGCACGTTGCGGATCGTGCCGTCCTTGCCGGCCGCGTCCAACGCCTGGATCACCAGCAGCACGCTGCGCCGGCCTTCGGCGTAAAGCCGCTGCTGCAACACGTCGATACGGGCCTTCGCCACCGCGAGATCGGCGAGCGCCTGGTCCTTGGTGAGCCCGAACCCCCCGCTGGTGGCCCGCTTCGCCAACTCGACTGGTTCGCCGGCGACAACGCGCAGCCCCGCAAGGCGCTTGTCAGCCGAAGTTGGCATCACCGGTGGTGCCGACTGGGGCGGTTTGACGCTGCGGCACCGACGCGATGGTCATCGTTCTGGCGATCAGCGGATGATGGCAGGCGACGAAGTGGCCGATCGCAACCTCGTGCAACTGCGGCTCCACGGTCCGGCAGCGGTCATCGGCAGCCGGACACCGCGGATGGAATCGGCAACCGGGCGGCGGGAGCACGGGTGACGGCGGTTCGCCCTCGACGGCAACCCGGGCGATGGCCACCTCGGGATCGGGCACCGGGATCGAATCGAGCAGCACCTTGGTGTAATGATGCGCCGGGCTGGCGTACAAGACGTCCGACGGGGCGACCTCGCAGATCTTGCCGAGATACATCACCTGGATCCGATCGCTGATGTTCTTGACCACGGCCAGGTCGTGGGCGATGAAGAGCAACGTCAAGCCGTACTTGAGCTTCAGATCCTCGAGCAGGTTCAGCACCTGCGCCTGCACGCTCACATCGAGCGCGCTGACGGGCTCGTCGCAGATGATCAGTGTGGGGTCGAGCACGAGCGAGCGGGCGATCGAGATGCGCTGGCACTGTCCACCGGAGAACTGGTGCGCCTGGCTCTCGGCGGCCCGCTGCGGATCGATCCCGACCTCCTCCAGCAGGGAATCAACCTTGGCGAGCTGTTCGGCCTTGTCGCCGCGCTTCCAGATGGCAAGGGGTTCGCGGACGATGTCGCGAACTTTGCGTCGCGGGTTGAGCGACGACACCGGATCCTGGAAGATCATCTGCATGCGGGTACGCGCCCGGCGCATCTCGTCGGGTTTCAGCGATGTCAGCTCGCGCCCCTCGAACAGCACCGATCCGCTGGTCGGACGCGGCAACTGCATCAGCGCCTTGCCCGTGCTGCTCTTTCCGCACCCGCACTCGCCGACGACACCCAGCGTCTCGCCGCGGCGCACGTCGAAGCTGATCCCGCTGACCGCGTGGACCTTCAACCCGGTGTGGCCGACGGGGAACTCGACGACGAGGTCTTCCACCCGTAACAACACGTCACCGTCCTCGCGAAGATGGGCCTTCCCAGTGCCGGCCATCAGCCAGACACCATCGCGCCGGCATCGATCTGAGCCTTGCGTTCACGGTGTTGCGGTGATCCGACCGGGAACCAGCAGGCGTACACGTGGTCTGGATCATTTTCGGCGGCGATCAACGGTGGTTCCTCCTCGAGACAACGGTCCTGGACGTAGGCACATCTCGGCGAGAATCGACAGCCACGGGGTGGATTGACCAGATCTGGTGGACGGCCGGGAATGACCTTCAGCCGGGTGTGGCTCGGGTCCTCGATCTTGGGGATGCTCTGCAGCAACGCCTCGGTGTACGGCATCTTCATCCTCGCGAACAGCGTGCGCGTGGGGGCCTTTTCGACGAGGCGGCCGCCGTACATCACGGCAATGTCATCGGTATGCCCTGCGACCACACCGAGGTCGTGGGTAACAAGGATCAGCGACATGTTGCGGTCGCGCC
>JANOKQ010000380.1:0-7545 GCA_031419375.1 Acidimicrobiaceae bacterium | reverse complement strand
GTCGGTGATCGTGCCGCCGTGCCCGGTGCTGCGCAGTCGCACAACAACACGAGCGATGTCGGATTCGAACCCGCCGATGCCGTCGCGGGCGATGAGGTGGGCGAGATCGTCGAGGTAGTGGTCCTGTCCTGTGGTCGTCGTCGTGGTCGTCGTCATGCTTCGACGATACGGACTCCTAGACATTATGCATGGCGATGATCTGTTGTCATAAACATCAGATGTGCTTATGATGACCACATGCTGCAGGACGTCGAGATCCGCCAACTCCGAGCGCTGCACGCGGTTGCCGCCGAGGGCTCGTTCGCCCGCGCGGCCGAGCGGCTCGGCTTCACCCAATCGGCCATCAGCCAACAGATCGCCGGGCTCGAGCGGGCGGTCGGCGACCGTGTGTTCGACCGTCCGGGCGGACCCCGCCGGGTGGAGCTGACGCCGATCGGGGCACTGCTGCTGGGCCACGCCGAAGCGGTGCTCGACCGGCTACGCGAGGCCGATGACGGCTTGCGCTCGCTGCGCACCGGCGAGGTCGGGCGCCTCGTGGTCGGCTCGTTCCAGAGCGTTTCCGTCAACGTGTTGCCCACGGTGTTGGGCCGGCTGCGTGCCGAGCGTCCCGGGCTCGCAGTGCGCTGCGTTGAATCCGACGAAAACGACGAGATGATCGCCAAGCTGCTGTCCGGCGAGCTCGACCTCAGCTTCCTCGTTGGCCGCCCCGACCACGATGGCATCGAAACGGTCGACCTGCTCATCGACCCGTTCGTGCTCCTCGCCCCCGTCGGTGGCGCAGGCCCGGTCGTCCAGACGGCGAGCCTGCACGGGATGGCGATGATCGGCCAGTCACCGTGTCAGTGCCAGGCGATGATCGACGACTGCCTGCGCCGCGAAGGCGTCGAGCCCGACTACGTGTTCCGCTCCAACGACAACTCGGCCGTGCAGGCAATGGTTCGCGCCGGGATGGGCCGGGCCGTGCTGGCGATGCTGGCCGTCGACATCCACGACGACGGCGTCGTCATCGCGGCTCTCGATCCACCGATCCCGCCGCGCCTGCTCACCATCGCCCGCCGCAAGGGCCGCACGCTCGTGCCGGCCGCCAACCGGTTTATCGAGCTCGCCGCCGACGTATGCGCCTCGCTGCCGCGCTTCGAGCTAGCCCGCAAGTGAGAATTGGCCCGCGGGGTGAGAACTGGCGGGGCGGCGTTGTGATCGGGATCTCAGTCGGTTTGGTCGCGTAGGAAGCGTTCGAACTCGGCGGCGAGCTCGTCGACGCTCGGGATCGTTTCACCCGCCATCGGACCGGCAACCGCGCCGGATCCAGGGTCGCCACCCGCCAGGTCAAGGGTCTGCGGATCGACCTGGTCGTACAGGATTTCCAGTTGCGTGATCATCGTCTGGTGATCGGTGTTGGCCGCGACCAACTGGTCGACGCGCTCCCGCTGAATCGTTGCCTCGGTACGCAAGACGGTGGTGTCGACCACGATTCCGGTCACCTCGGCGAGCCCGTTGATCAGTGCAACGCTGGCACCGGGATAGGTCATCGAGCCGAGGTAGTGCGGAACCTGAGCCCAGATACCCAGCGCCGGTACGCCTTTTGCGACGAGAGCGTGCTCCAACACGGCACCCATGCCGGCCGGTACGTCGACGCTGTTCTTGAGGAACGGCACCGAGGCGATGAGCTCGGCCGATGGTGAACTGCTCGACAGGCGCGGCAGTCGGGTGTGCGGCGAGGCGAACGGATACGCGCCGAGAACCACCGCCTTCGTGACCCCAAGCTCGACGGCCAGCCCAGACACTGCTTCGGCAAATCGCCGCCAGCATGAATCCGGCTCCGGTCCGGTCAGCACCACCACATCGCGACCGTTCGCGTCGGCACCGACCTTCAGTTCGATCTCCGACCAGATCAGCTTCTCGTTCACACCCTCGCGCAGCACCATCGTGGGGCGTCGGGCCCGGTAGTCGATGAACGTGTCGCTGTCGAACGTGGCCAGGGTGCGCATTGCACAGGCCTGCTCGATGGTGGCGATGGCCGATGCCGCGGCACCGCTCGCGTCGATCCACCCGGTCAGCATCGCCACCATCACCGGTGCACCGAGTTGCGGGAGCGGTTCGTGCAACCGGAACGCTTCGTTCGTCGTGGTCATCGGCAACCCATCAGAGATCGTCGAGTGTCGCTAGGGCGCGCTCTGCGGCGGCGTCGACTTGCAGCTTGAACGGTTCCAGCTCGGCAGGGTCACGCTCGCCGAGCGCGCCGCCGAGGTAGCGGGCGTACACCCCTTCGAGGATGCAGGCCAGCTTCCAATAAGCGAACGAGACGTAGAACGCAAGCGCGGAGATGTCGCGCCCGGTCGCCGCTGCGTATCGCTGCGCCATCGAGGCGCGGTCGAGGAAGCCCGGCGCAGTGGTGGCCGAGCCGGTCCACGCCGACGCGACGTCGTCGGGCCCGGTCCAATAGACCTGGAGCAGGCCGAGGTCGGCGAGCGGATCGCCGAGTGTGCAGATCTCCCAATCGAGCACGGCGATCACGGTGCCGTCGCCATCGACCATGCAGTTGTCGAGCCGGTAGTCGCCGTGGACGATGGTGGCCGGCCCCTGCTCGGGCGTGCGTCGCAGCAGTTCGTCGTGGACACGATCGATTGCGAAGAGCTCACGCGTCTTCTGCTGGTTCCACTGCCCGTACCAACGCTTCAGTTGCCGGGCGATGTACGCCTCGTGCTTGCCCAGATCGGCAAGGCCAACGACATCGAGATCGACCGCGTGGATGGCGACCATCGTGTCGACAATCGACTCGCTTGCGTGACGCCGAGCGGGCACCGACAGCACCGCCTCGGCGGTGTCGCGATCACGCACGACATGCCCATCGACAAAGCCCATCACGTAGAACGGCGCGTCGTTGACCGAGGTGTCATTGCAGTACCCGAGCGCGGGGGCGACCGGCACGGCGCTGTGTTGCAGGCTGCTGATGATGCGGTGCTCGCGGCCCATGTCGTGCGCGCTCGCCAACCGGTGACCAAGTGGCGGCCGCCGCAGCACGTACGCAGAACCGGTGGAATCGGTGACCCGGTAAGTGAGGTTGGAGTGTCCGCCGGCGATCGGCGTGAACGTGTACGGACCCACCGAGCCGCGCACGTTGTCGTCCAACCACGACGTGACGCCGGCGACGTGGATCCCCGGCACGCTGGTGTCATCGATGCTCATCGCCCAGAACGGTAGCGCCACACAGCCGTTCGCAATCGGGTTTCGATAGCGTGCTCGCCGACATGAGGTCCACCGATCATCAGATTGCTGTCGCCGGGCCCGACACCGTGATCGCCGCCTGGCTTCCTGGTCACGACTGACCAGGAACTGATCGTGAGAATCGAACGAGATCTTTCCCGGTTGGACCAGGCCTACGACGTGATCGTCATCGGTGCGGGCATCACCGGGGTGTGTGTTGCCCGCGAGACGTCGGGGCGGGGGTTGCGGACCCTGTTGCTCGACAAAGGCGATTTCGGTCACGGGACGAGCTCGGCGACCTCGAAGTACATTCACGGCGGAATCCGCTACCTCGAGACCTACGAGTTCGGTGTCGTCCGCGAAAGCCTGCGCGAACGCCGCGTGCTTGCGCTCGCTGCGCCGCATCTGGTGTCCCAGCAGCGATTCTTGATGCCGGCATGGAAGTGGAGCAAGCCACCAACCGCGCTGATCGGTGCCGGTGTCGGGCTGTACGCGGCGCTCGGGTTCGACCGCAACCGGTACATGCCCGACGCGATGCGCATCCCGTTGCCGCGATGGATTCCCAGGCGGCGGCTGCTGCGCGATGTGCCGTGGCTCGATCCCAACGAGCTGCAGGGAGCGTTTGCCTATCACGACACGTTCAACACGCATCCCGAGCGGCTGCTGTTGGAGCTCTTGAAGTCGGCCGTCGCCGCGGGCACGGTGGCCCTCAACTACGTCGAGGCCGCCGGGTTCATCTACGACTCCGGCGCCGATGATCCCGCCGCAGACGCAGGTGCGCACACGGGCGTGACCGTGAAAGGCGTCGAGCTGGTCGATCGGCGCGGAGGGGGCAGATACACCGTGCGCGGGCGAGCGGTGGTGAACGCGGCCGGGCCGTGGATCGATCTGGTGCTGTGCCACGTGAGTGAGCAGATCGGTGTGCCACTCGGCGTGTCGGTCAAGCGCAGCAAAGGCGTGCACCTCCTGACGCGGCCGATCGGCGGCACAAGCGCATCCGGCGCCGGCACGGTGACCGATACGGTTTTCGCTCGGGCGCGCAGCGGCAACCACGTCATCGTCTCGCCGTGGCAGGGCTACTCGTTCATCGGCCCCACCGACACCGCGATCGACGTGTCCCCCGATTCGGTCAAGGTCGACCACAGCGACGTCGAGTTGATCCTCGGCACCGTCAACGACACGATCGCGGCGGCGTACCCAAAGCTGACCGAAGCCGATGTCGAGGGCGTCACAGTTGGCATCCGGCCGCTCATTGTCGACGAGGCGAACGATTCCTACACCACCAGTCGCCGCCACGAGCTGTACGACCACGCTCCCTCGGGCGTGCGTCACCTGTGGTCGATCGGTGGTGGCAAGTGGACCACTGGTCGGGCCCTCGGCGTGGAGACGGCCGAGGCGCTCGCCCGCTCCGATGCACTTGATGGCGCGGCACTGCGGCCGTTCGACTCGAAGCGGTTGGCCGTGCAGAGCTCGTTCGGCTGGGCTCACGATCCGCAGCCCTACTTCGATTCGGTGATCCACAGCCGGGGTTCGCTCCCACTCGAGGCGGCGACCCGCGTGCACCTCGCCCGCCTGTACGGAACCGAGCATCACCGGATCCTTGATCTGGTGGAGCGCGAGCCGGCGCTGGCCCAGCGATTGTCCGACGATCCGCGCCGCCTCGACATCGCCGCCCAGGCTGTGTACGCGGTCACCGAGGAATCTGCGTGCACGCTCCCCGATCTGCTCGACCGGCGTCTCGTGATCGGCACCCTCGGCCGGGTGACGCGCCTCGAGGTGGAGCGCGTTGCCGCGGCGGCCGCGCCGCTACTCGGCTGGACGCCCGACGAGGCGGCAACGGCGGTCGAGACGGAACTGGCCCGGCGCGCCGTGCTCGAATTCGGCTGGCGGACACCCGCCTCCTGAGCGACACAGCCCCCACGACGGCTGAGAACCAGGCACGTGGGTATCCTGCAGCCATGTCTGTCGATGTCACTGATGCAACGTTCCAGGCCGAGGTCATCGAGCGATCGATGCACACCACGGTCGTGGTTGACCTGTGGGCTCCGTGGTGCGGCCCATGCAAGACGATCGGGCCGATCCTCGAGCGGGTGATCGACGCAACGAATGGCCAGGTCGTGCTGGCCAAGGTCAACGTCGACGAGAACCCGCAGATCAGCCAGATGTTCCAGATCCAATCGATCCCGGCGGTCTATGCGCTGCGCAACGGCGAGGTCGCCGACGGCTTCGTCGGCGCCCACCCGGAGCACGTGATCGAGGAGTTCGTCGCTGGACTGATGCCGAGCGAGCAGTCGCAGCTCATCGAGCAGTTGCTGGCCGCTGGTGACGAGGCCAGCATGCGTCAGGCGTTGTCGCTCGATGGCGGCAACGAAGATGTGATCGTCGCGCTCGGCGACCTGCTCGTCGGGCAGGGGCACGCTGAGGAGGCATTGGGGCTGCTCGCCCGTGTCCCGGAATCCGAGCGCACCCGCAAAGTTGCCGCCGCAGCCCGGCTGAGCCAGCGTCCCGACGACGACTTCGAAGCGCAACTCGACGCACTGCTCGATCAGGTGAAAACCGACGACGACGCCCGCCAGCGGTACGTCGACATCTTGGAGATCATGGGCATCGAAGATCCGCGCACCGCGCCATACCGAAAGCGCCTCACCGCCCGCCTGTACTGAGGCCACGACTGCGCCGTGTGCTGACGGGTCGTTCAAGGTCGGGTACGGTTGGCGTCGATGCCGATCCTGCAACGCGACGGCTACCGCCTGTGGGTCGGTGGCCCGGTCCCGCGAGGTGCCGATGGAATCACCATTGGCTCCACCGTGATCGTGCGTGCCGGCATGGAGAACGCGACGCACCTCTTGCGTCACGAGCAGGTACACGTGCGCCAGTGGCGCCGGTATGGGGTGGTCGGGTTCCTGACGAGGTACCTCGGGTCGTATCTGCTGTGGCGCCTCCGCCGCAAGGGCCACCGCGGGGCGTACCTGCGCATTCCGCTGGAGGTCGAAGCAGAGTGGGTCGCCCGCCGTTCGATCGACACTGCCGTTCGCGACGAACTACCTGCCGAGGTGGTGTCGTCGTAGGAGTTCGATAGGTTCGGAGTACTTCTCCCGATGATCGAGGCGCTGCGCGCCCATCCAGGCCCTGCGCCTATTCGGGAGGTCGATGTGGATCCGATAGGGGATCGCTCGCGAGGTGCTCAGCCATCAACAGAGCCAGAACTGGCGTTGATCAGGCCCGCACCGCGCCCCAGGTGGGGCGAGCGGGCCCGTGACTACCTCGAGTGGTTTGGTGTTGGACGGCTGATCGTGACCGCGTTGTCGGTTGCCGCGGTAGGTGCGGGCGGGTACTGGTTGCTGCGACCGATGCCCACGCCGATCGAATCATCGCTGCCGCGCGTCGCGACCGCGACCGAAGGTGCCAACGGGGCCCCGTCCAGCAGCATCGGCACCAGTGCGCCCACAGTGGTCCCAACGACCGCGCCTGCTGCGCCAAATTCAATTGTCGTGCATGTCGCTGGTGCCGTGGTGGTCCCGGGTGTGTACTCGGTGGCGGCGAACGCGCGGGTGGTCGATGCCGTGGAAGCCGCTGGGGGCACGACCGCCGACGCCCGTCCCGACGCGATCAATCTTGCCGCGCCGCTCCATGATGGCGACCGGGTGTACCTGCCGACGGTTGCCGAAGCGCCAGCCGTCCCGGCGGGTGTGTCGGCTGCCCCCGCCGGGGCGACGACCGCAGGGGGCGCCGCGCCGTCGGACTCTGAAGCGCCGCTCGACTTGAACACCGCGACCGCGGAGCAACTTGATGTGTTGCCGGGTGTTGGCCCGTCGACGGCTGCTGCGATCATCTCCCATCGCGAGGCGAACGGGCCGTTCTCATCGGTCGATGGGCTCGACGAGGTTCGTGGCATCGGCCCGGCCAAGCTTGAATCGCTGCGCCCGCTGGTGACCGTATGAGCGGCGGGCGGGTTAGATCACGGCGCGGCCGAGGACCACGTTGGCAGCAACGATCGCTAACACGGTCCCAACCCACACAGCGCACAGCATCACCAGGTACTCGCCCCAGAACCGTCCCCAGGTGGCGACCGTGGTGCGGGTGGCGCGACGCGACGCGATCAGCCCGAGCAACAACCACAACACGGCGCTGGCCACCACCGCGGCGAGGTACACGCTGGCTCCGGATCGCAGCGGTACACCGGCAACGGTCAGCAGCGGTGCCGCCAACATCACCAGTACGAACCCGCCGACACCGCGGGTGGTGGAGTCATTGCCGCGCAACAACATCAGGCCAACCACCCCAGCTAACGCCGGCACCACCAGCGCCACCAGCGGTCCGCGAGAGCGGATGCTGCGCCGA
>JANOKQ010000379.1:0-1644 GCA_031419375.1 Acidimicrobiaceae bacterium | reverse complement strand
GGAGCATGTCCGACCGGGGACACGGTGGCTCGCAGCCGTATTCGACCGGCTGGACCCCTTGGTGTCGCGTGCCGGTCCCCACATCAATCGGCGAACGGTTGACAACATCAGAGCCGCTGGATTCACGATCGAGCGCGAGGAGAACCTGGTGTCCGACGTGCTCAAACTCGTCGTCGCGCATCCGTGAACATCGGGTGGGCCGGGCAGGTGAAAGGACCATTATGCGTCAGACTCCGGTGACGATCGCGCTCCTCGTCGTCCTCCCCTTATCGCTGGGCGGTTGCATGATGGCGATGCACGGCGGCGGCCACGCCGCCACTCGACCCGAAGCCCAGCACCCGGGAACCCTGGCGACGGGGCAAACGGGCAACACGACCATCGACGTGACCGTGCGCGAGGTAGGGACACGGGGTGAAGCGATCGTGACCGCAAGCGTCACCGACACCGCGAGCCGTGAGCCAGTCGAGAACGCGCGTGTCTCCGTGCGCGTACGGCCGGTCGCGTCGGCGCAGGACGGAACTCACCACGGCGCTGTGCCTGACATCGATTTCGTCGAGCTCACAGCCCTCGCCGCGCCAGACCGTCCTGGCGTGTACGAAGCGCGCCACCAGTTCCCGTCTGACGGACCTCACGAAATACAGGTGGCGCTTCACGCATTGGAGCAGGACGGCGCGGACCGGCTGGTCCTGACGGCAACCTACCATGTGCAAGCGACCGAACACCGGTCGCGGCGAGTCACGCCGCTGGCAATCGTCGGTGGAATCGTCATGGCGGCCGCCATGGCCGTGAGGATCCTGGTGTTCTGACCCTTCCGGCACAGCGGCCTTTCGCGCTCCGTCTCACGTCGCGGTTCACGACGCCGTCTTCCGTGCACCCCAGCGGCGGACGAGCTTTGACGTCTCGATGACCGTGACCGGTCCTAGCGCCACGAGCAGCGTGAGCGCACAATCAGCGGCGGATAGCGGGCCGACGTCGAACACGGCCTGCGCAGCGGGAATGTAGTGGATCCCGAGCTGCATCAGGATCGAGAAAACGACCACACCCAGCAGCCGCAGGTTCGTGAACACACCCACTTCCCAGAACATCTTGGTGGTGCTGCGCGCGGAGAAGGCCCGGAACAGCTCGCCAAAGACCAGCACCGAGAACGCAAGGTTGCGGGCCTCGGAGAGGTCGCGTGCGTTCAGGGCCCAGACGAACACACCGAGCGTCGCGGCCGCTTGCAGCAGCCCGGTCGTGATGATGAAGCGCCACTCCGCGCGGCCCAGCATCGGCTCGTCCGGGTGACGCGGTGGTCGCTGCATCACATCGTGTTCCGGTGGGTCGACGACGAGCGCCAGGGCCGGCAGGCCATCGGTCACGACATTGATCCAGAGCAGATGCAGGGGAAGCAGCGGCAGCGGGAGTCCGCTGAGCGCGGCCACGAGCATCACCGTGAGCTCCGCCGTGTTGCCCGACAGCAGGTAGACCAGAGTTTTCCGGATGTTGTCGAAGATGCCGCGACCCTCGCGAATGGCCGCGACGATGCTCGCGAAGTTGTCGTCGGCCAACACCATGTCCGAGGCCTCGCGCGTGACTTCCGTGCCGGTCAGGCCCATTGCGATCCCGATATGGGCCTCGCGCAGCGCTGGGGCATCGTTGACGCCG
>JANOKQ010000378.1:0-3946 GCA_031419375.1 Acidimicrobiaceae bacterium | reverse complement strand
GGTGCCGGTCACTGCATCGAGCACTACGACGCCTTGAAGAGCATGTTCATGGGGGCCCGGCGCTGATGCCGGTGGCTGGCGTCGAGGTCACCTGGCAACTCGGTGACGACCATCGGCCTCATCACTTTGAACCGTCCGGCGGCGCGCAATGCGCTCACGTGGGAGATGTACGCCGAGCTGGAACGACTGGTGCGTGGCGCCCCGGACCAAGGCGCGCGATGTCTGGTGATCACCGGGTCGGACCCTGCGTTTTGTAGTGGCGATGATGTGCGCCAGGTGATGGGTGGCGGCGTGGCCGGCGCCGCACCGTTGCGCACCGAAGCTGAGTCGTTGCGTGTGCCGCGGCTGACGCCGGCGGCAGACGCGTTGCTGCACACCGACGTGCCGGTGATCGCCGCGGTCAACGGCGCTGCCGTGGGGTGGGGGATGGAACTGGCGATGATGGCCGACATCCGCGTTGCCAGCGACCGGGCCAAGTTCGGCGAGTTGTTCGTGTTGCGCGGACTCGTCAGTGACGTCGCCGGTCTCGGGCGGTTGGCGCACCTGGTCGGTCGCGAACGGGCCGCCGAGATGTTGTTCACCGGCGAGGTGATCGACGCCCGCGCCGCGTTCGACGCCCGGCTGGTGAGCCGGGTCGTTGGCCATGCCGATCTGTTGCCAACAGCGCTCGCATTGGCCGAGCGCATCGCCGCCAATCCACCGCTGGCCGTACAGCGATTGAAAGCGGGCATGCGCGAGGCGCTCGACCCGGATTGGAACGACCTCGGCCGGTGGGTCAGCGCCACTCTCGGCGAGCTGTTCCAGACCGCCGATCATCGCGAGGGTGTGCGCGCCTTCCTCGACAAGCGGCCAGCGACGTTCGAGGGCCGATGAGTCGAATCGCCAGTGCCGATTCGAGCGACATCACCGAGGGCCTCGCCAAGATTCGCGAGCAGTTCTCGCTTCCAGCGGGCTTTCCCCCCGAGGTGATCGAGGCCGCCCGCGTCGCGGTTGCCCGGCCGGTTGGGGATGAGTACGTCGACCGCACCAACTTGTCGTTCGTCACCCTTGACCCGGCCAGCTCGACCGACCTCGATCAGGCGTTCTGTCTCGAGCAGGCCGCCGACGATCTGATCCTGCGCTACGCGATCGCCGATGTCGGCTGGTTCGTTCGCCCCGGCGACGCCCTCGACCGTGAGGCATGGGCGCGGGGCACCTCGTTCTACCTGCCCGACGGCAAGGTCAACCTGTACCCGCCCGAGCTGTCCGAGGGCGCAGCCAGCCTGCTGCCCGATGGTCCACGGCCGGCGGTGGTGTTCACGGTCCGTCTCGACAGCGAGGGCACGCCGAGCCTCGACGGTGTGGAGCGGGCGATCGTGCGCAGCCGGGCCAAGCTGGCCTACGACTCGGTGACCGCAGATCAGCTCCCCACCGCATTGCCCGAGTTCGCCGCCCGGATGGTCGCTGCCGAGCAACGGCGCGGCGCGGCTCGAATCGATCCCCCAGAACAGGAGGTGTCGCGCGATGGCGGCCGGTACCGCATCAGCTACCGGCCGCGACTCGAGTCGGAAAATACGAACGCGGCGCTGTCTTTGGCAACGAACCTGGCCGTCGCCGATGCGCTGCATCGTGTCGGAACCGGGCTGTTCAGGGTGATGGACGAACCCGACGAACGGGCGATCCGCCGACTCCGCCTCACTGCCCGCGCACTCGGTGTTCCGTGGCCGGGCGACGTGCCCCTCGACGTGTTCGAGCGGACGTTGCGGCCGGCCGATCCGAGCCAAGGGGCGATCATGCTCGCCATCCGTCGTGCCGGCGGCGGCGCGCAGTACGAACCATTCCGCGCCGGGGTGGTGCCGTGGCACGCGGCGATTGCGGCCACCTATGCGCATGCCACCGCGCCGCTCCGCCGGCTGGCCGACCGGCATGTGGTTCTTGCGTCGCTGGCGATCGCCAACGGTCGCGCGGTGTCGGCCGATCTCAGCGAGGCGTTCACCGCGCTGCCGGAGGCGATGCAACGGGCCGACACGAAGGGCTCCCAGATCGACCGGGCCGTGATCGACCTGGTGGAAGCTGTGGTGCTGCACGGGCGCGAGGGCGACACGTTCGTCGCGATCGTCACCGACGTCGACGATCGCGGGGCGCGCATCCAGTTGTGCGACGTCGCTGTGGTCGCGAGGGTCTCGGCCCCGAACCGGGAACCTGGCGACGAGGTCAGGGTGAAGCTGGTCGAAGCGAACCCCGCCGACCGCACCGTCCGCTTCGAACGCGTCGCCTGAACGGCGGTCGTCTGAACGGCGGTCGTCTGAACCTGGTCCCGGAGCGGGACATCAGCCGGGCACGGAGCGGGACATCAGCCGGGCACGATGGACGTGATCTGACCGCTCGCGGATAGCACCCACAGCTCGCCGGCGGGGGTTTCGCGGATCGCGGTGATCGAAGGTTGCTGGCCGATTGTCAGCGCCTGGGCTGCGGGTGCCTGTGTCGCCGACGAGGGTGTGGCAGGGATCGCGTAGATGTTCCCGCTGCAGTAGTCGGCGAACACGTACCAGCCGACAAGAGAGGCGACTGCGGTACCCCGGTAGACGGCCCCGCCAGTGATCGAGCAGCCGTTGGTGTCGCTGTGGGCGTACTCGAAGATCGGGGCGGTCGCGCCGTCGGCCGGCTGGTCGGCGTTGTAGCGCTGTGTGCCCTCGAACGCGCTCCACCCGAAGTTCAGCCCGCGGCCGCCGCCCTGTGCGGCCCAGGCCACGTCCACCTCCTCGATCTCGTCCTGGCCGACATCGCCGAACCACAGATCGCCGGTAGCGCTGTCGAAGCTCATCCGCCACGGGTTGCGCACCCCGACCGACCAGATCTCCGGACGGGCCCCATCGATGCCGGCGAACGGGTTGTCGGCGGGAACGGTGTACGGCAGATCGGCGGAGGGCATCGGGTCGATCCGCAGGATCTTGCCGAGCAAACTCGACACGTTGAGCGAGCGGCGCTCGGGGTCGCCCGCCGAACCTCCGTCGCCCATGCCGATGTACAGCATGTTGTCGGGGCCGATGGTGACGTTGCCGCCGTTGTGATTGGAGTACGGCTGGGCGATCGTGAGCAGTTCGCGCCGCGATCCGGTGTCGAAGACGCCGTCGCTACCGACCGCATATTCGGCGACAACGGTGGCACCGTTGTTGGCGGTGTAGTTGATGTACGCGTGGGTGCCGTCGAGGGCGAAGGTGAGACCGAGCAGGCCCTGCTCGCCGCTGCCGGAAGTGAGGTCGCTGATGTCGAGCACCGCCGGGCCGACGCCCCCGTCGCGCACGGTGACGATGCGGCCGTCCTGTTCGACCACGAACGCCGTGGCATCGCCGGTGCGCCACGCCACATCGACGGGTTGTTTCGCCATGGCCACGGGCTGCAGCGCAATCGCTGTCTCCGCCAGCGGCACCGTCGGGGCCGTCACCGCGGGCGCACTTGTGGCCGCTGGTGACGCTGTGGGGTCGGCGTCGGTCGCCCCGGTCGCCCCGGTCGCCCCGGTCGCCCCGGTCGACTGTGTCGCAAACGTCACGTCGGGCCCCGGGCTCGCTGCATCGTCGCTCCCGCACCCGGCGGCCAGCGCGGTGCTGGCGGCCACCCCCACTGCGAGCCGCACCCACCGTGGCCGCCTCTGTCGTCTCACCAAAGGTTTGCGTGAGTGCGACATCAATGGCTCCGCGGGCCGATCCGGGCCAAACCCTCCTGTACGACGGTGATCGCGAGGGTGCCGTCAGCGGTGAAGATCGCCCCTCCGGCGAGGCCGCGGCCGGCACCGCTGGAGAACGCCCGCTGGTCGTACAGCAACCAGTCGTCGGCACGGAACGGGCGATGGAACCACATCGCATGGTCGAGGCTGGCCATTTGCATACCAGGGCTTTCCCACGACAGGCCGAAAGGTAACACCGTGGTGTCGAGCAGGGTCATGTCGCTGGCGTAGGTGACGATGCAC
>JANOKQ010000377.1:0-5782 GCA_031419375.1 Acidimicrobiaceae bacterium | reverse complement strand
ACGAACCAGGCGACGGGCGAGGCCGCAGGTGTCGACGAACCGGTTCGCCAGGCCAACGCCGTCGACCCGATCGAGCAAGCCGATCAACTGGGCGTGCTGCCGTTCCCGGACCAACTCGCAGGGCTCCCCCGACGTGGCGATGTCACCGGCGGCATCGCCACATACGGCACCGGCTTATCCGTGGTCAACCTCGCCATCGTGGCCGAATCCAGCCTTGGACGCAGGATCCGGTCACTTCCCGAAACCGAGCGCCCATGGGGTGGCTCGGCAACGGTGCTGCCGACATCGTTGGTCAACCTGCAGATCGTTCGCCTCGACGGGTTTGCAATGGTGTTGAGTGGAACGGTGACGGTTGCCGAGCTTGACCGCATCGTCGGCGAGATCGCCACCGGCGACCTGACCGGCGCCCTGTTCGCGGACGCGTTCGGCGGCGGGCTGGACGGCGACCCCGGCGATGGGAGCCAATCCGGATGAAACAGGTCATCCGCACCGAGGGGCTGACCAAACGATTCCCCGACGGCCTGGTTGCCGTCGACGATGTCGATCTCGAGGTGCGCGCCGGCGACCTGTTCGGGTTCCTCGGTCCCAATGGTGCCGGCAAAACCACGACGATCCGGATGCTGCTCGGGCTCATCCACCCGACGAGCGGCACGATGGAGGTGCTCGGACACGACGTGACCGTCGCTCCCGAACTCGCGCTCCACGGGGTGGGCACGCTGGTCGAGGGTCCCGCGTTCTACCCGTACATGTCCGGCAGCCGCAACCTGATCACCTTCGACGCCGCCGGTGCCGACGGCCGCAGGAGCACCCGTACACAACGCGTGCGCGACGTCATGGACCGGGTCGGTCTCGGCGACGTGGGCAACCGGGTATTGAAGGCGTACTCGCTCGGCATGCGCCAGCGACTCGGGCTGGCCGCGGCGCTGTTGCGCGCCCCGCGGCTGCTGGTGCTCGACGAGCCGACCAACGGTCTCGACGCGCAAGGCATCCACGAGCTGCGCACCATGTTCGTCGAACTCGTCGACAACGGGACAACGATCATGTTGTCGTCACACCAGCTGGCCGAGGTCGAGCTCATCTGCACTCGAACGGCGATGATGGCCGGCGGGCGGATCGTGGCCCAGGACAACGTTGCCGACCTGCTCACCCCCACCGGATGGGTGCGCGTCACCACCCCCGATCTGGAAGCTGCGCTGCGGGCGCTGCACGACGGCCCCTTCGGCTACGAAGCCATCGACGACCTCACGGTGAGGGTCGCGATCGGTGACCGCGCTCCCGAGCTGCTCAACCGGGCGTTCGTGCACGAGAACATCCGCGTGCGCGAACTGGTGATCGAACGGCGAACGCTCGAAGACGTCTTCCTTGAGCGCACCGGCAACGGTGCCATCGGATGATCCTCGTCGAGCTCTCGAAGTTGGTCCGCCGTCCTCGCACGTGGGTGACCATCGGCCTGCTCGCGGGGCTGCCCGTGGTGGTCGGCATCTTCATCAAGGCGAGCGGGCTGGCCCCGGCACCGGGCGAGGGGCCGGCGTTGCTGAGCGAGGTGTTCAACAACGGGCTGCTGTTCCCCGCTGCCGCGTTGGCGATCGTGCTGCCGCTGTTCTTGCCGATCGCGGTGTCGGTGATCGGTGGCGACGCCATTGCCGGCGAGGCCGCCAACGGCACGCTGCGCTACCTGCTCACCCGTCCGGTGGGACGGACCCATCTGCTCGTTGCCAAGCTCATCGCGCTGATCGCGTTCATCTTCGTCGCCGTGGTGACCGTGGCGCTCGTGGCGCTCGCCGCCGGCGTAGCGCTGTTCGGGATCGAACCGCTGTCGTCGATCTCGGCCACGCCGTTCACACCGTTCGAAACCGCAGTGCGCACGTCGCTGGCGGTGCTGTACATCGGCTGGTCGATGCTTGGCCTGGGGGCCATCGCACTGTTCGCCTCGACGCGTTCTGACTCGCCGCTCGGCGCCTCGTTGGCCACGCTCGCCGTCTTCGTCGCTTCACAGGTGCTCGATCTGATCGAGGCCACCCGCTCGATCCAGCCGTACCTCCCGACGCACTACTGGGTGCGATTCATCGACTTCTACCGCGACCCGATCCTGTGGCGCGATGTGAACGAAGGCATCATGTTGCAGCTCATCTACGTGATCGTGTTCCTCGGCGCGGCCTGGGCGACGTTCACCACCAAAGACATCACGAGCTGACCAGATCGACCACCACTGCGGCATGGTCGCTGGGGAACACTCCGTCGACGGGCTCGAACCCAGCGAGGCGGATCACCACCGGATTGCCGATCGGTTTCGGACGCGGCCAGCTGACGAACACGTAGTCCAGTCGACGGTTCGGCCAGGCGGTGTGTGGTTGATACGGGTTGTCGGCGCGCCAGGTGAAGCCAGGCCCATCACCGACGTGCTCCCAACAGTCGCTGAGCACCAGGTTGGCCAACGGGCCGGCCCGCCGCCCAGTGAGCAGGCGGATCTCGTCGGAGTCGGGTACAGCGTTGAAGTCGCCACCGATCACCACCGGCATCGCAGTATCGGGATCGCCACGGATCTGGGCGACGAGCTCGAGGAGTCGCCGGCACTGCAGCTCGCGGACAGCTGATTGGTCGAAGCGGTGGTCGAGGTGGGTGCTGATCACCGGCCACTGCCCACCCGGGGCATCGACGACAGCGGTGAGCGCGTGCCGGTGTCCCGGTGCTCCGTCGCGTCGCGGGAGTGGGTGGCTCGCCGCGTCGTGCAGCGGCCACCTGCTGACGATCGCGTTGTGAAACCCAACCACCGGTGCGCTGGCGTCGCCGCGTTCACAGCGGACCCCATCGAAGGGGTCATCACTGATCGCCGTATAGAACCCCAGTCGTGCAGCCAGCCGGTGGGCGGCCGAGTCATCGCCGTCAGCCCACACCTCCTGCAACAACAACACGTCGGGAGCGGCCTCGGCCACGACGGCGTCGATGGCCGCGGCACGCTCCTCCCACGGCCCAAATCGCCACCACAGGTTCCACGTCATCACCCGCACGAGGTGCTCGCCTGCGGGATCGTGCCGAAGTACCCGAGGGTCCGACGGTTCATGCCAGCATCGCCACGACGTGCTCGATGGTGTCGGCAGCGGCGGCCTGCTTGTCGGTCCGGTAGCGGCGCGCCCTCGCGAAACGCAACGCCACGCCGCCCGGATAGCGCTTCGACGACTGCACCCCGTCGAGCGCGATCTCGACGACCAATTCGGGGCGCACGAACACCGTGATCCCTTCGGTGCCGATGGCCAACGCCTGCAGCGCCTCGGTCTGCCAGCGCAACACGTCGTCGGTGAGGCCCTTGAACGTCTTACCGACCATCACGAAGCCGTTGTCAGGTCCACGCGCCCCGAGATGCAGGTTGCTCAACCAACCAGTACGGCGTCCATGTCCCCACTCCGCGCCAAGCACCACCAGATCGAGGGTGTGCACGGGCTTCACCTTCCGCCATGTCGCGCCGCGCCGACCGGCCTGGTACGTGGAGTCGAGCGCCTTCACCACAACACCCTCGTGGCCGGCTGCGACCGCCTCGTCGGCGAACCGGTCGGCGTGGTCGCCAACGTCGGTTTCGATCGACGGCAACAGCAGCGATGGCGCGAGCAACTCGCGCAGCATGGCCTTGCGGGTGGTGAGGGGTTCGTCGATCAGAGACCGTCCGCCAAGGAACATCGTGTCGAAGAAGAACACGTCGCTCCCACCAAGGCCGCTCATGGTGTCCTGAAACCGCCGCGGCCGGCCGTCGTCGTGGAAGGCGAGCGACTCGCCATCAAGGACCACATCGTGCACGTCAAGAGCGCCCACCGCTGCGGCGGCTCGCGGCAACGATGCGGTGATGTCGTTGCGGCCGCGGCTGAACAGACGGACCTGTCCGCCCGACTTGTGCGCCTGCACGCGGATGCCGTCGAGCTTGTACTCGACGCTCGCCGCACCGGTGAGTCGCAGCGCATCTGCTGCCGTGGGCGATGTGGCTGCGAGCATCGGCTGGACCGCGACGAGCGGCGTCAGGCCAACGTCGAGCGATTCGCCGCCGAGTGCACGTGCGGCTGCCGCTCCCAGGTCACCGAGCAACATCGAGGCTCGCCGCAATGAGGCCGCCGTCACGCCCGCAGCCTTGGCGACAGCATCGCTGACCACGCCGGCAGTGGCGCCTTGGCGGACCCCGCCGGTGAGCACCTCAAACAGGTGTCGCTGCTCGCCATCGGTCAGCCGCACCATCAACGCATGCAGCGCCCGGTCGCGTTCACCCTGCGATCCGGGCCCACTGGTCCCAGCCACGGCGGCGAGCACCCGGTCGATCTCACCGATCGTCACCGACGGTGCCGATGCACCGGCAACTGTCGCGTCGCGCATGGTCGCCCAGCCCACCCCGATTCTGCCCTGGCGGGGTTGACCGACCAGCAAGCCGACCACGATTGGCGCAGCAGCCGGGGGTGCAGCCCGCAACAGTTCGGCAAAGATCACCACCTTCTCCGAACGCTTCGCCGTTGCCGTCACCCGGCTCGACGCATCGACGATCTCTCGGTACAGCACGATTGGATCACCGGTCACTCAACGTGGATCCGGGGGCACGACTCACACCGTGGGAACGCTGCCGGCCGCACGGTCAACGGCAATCTGCGCGTCCATGGTCTGCAACACGGGGCCGCGCAACGCACGCACGGTTCCGGCATAGGCGCGACCATCGAGCGCAGCGAGCACCTCTGCACGTTGGATCGCGGTGGACAACACGGCCCCCGGTTGGACCACCTCGTCGAGGAAGCCAACATCGATCGCGCCGCGTGCCGCGGTGACCTCGGCAGTCGCGACCGAACGTTGCAGGTGGCGGCGGCTCAGGCGTTCGGCGGCGATGGTGAGGGCCCACGCCGGAAGGACCATCCCGATGGCCACCTCGTTGAGCCCGATCTTGCAGTCGGCGTCGGCACCGATACGCACATCGCAGCCCAGCAGAACCAGGGCGCCGGCGGCCAGCGCGTGACCCGTGCATGCCGCCACCACGGGCACCGACGAGCCGTACAGGTGACGGACGAGTTCGCCGCCGTCGGACACCAGCGACGACATCGCCGCCAGATCGCCGCCACGCATCACCGTCAGGTCGAACCCGGCGCAGAACTTGCCCTCTCGGCCATGGAGTACCACCGCGCCGACTGATTCGTCGCTCTCGGCTTCGCTGACCGCGGCACGGACCGCAGCGATCGACGCGGCTGACAGCGCGTTGGCCTTACCGTCGTCGAGATGCACCACCATCACACGGCCGTTGCGTTCGACGGAAACAGATTTCGAGCTCATTGCCAAACGACGCTAGCTGCGCCCATGCACCCGGAGCTCAGCGAGTGAACTCGAACACGTTCTTCGCCCGGAGCTGATCCATGAAGCCTTGGTCGTAGGCGGCCACCGGATCGGCGCGCACCATCTCATCGAGCATCACCGCGTCGTCACCGACGAGGATCCGCCAGTCGCCCCGGCGAACGCCGTCGAGGATGATCGTGGCGGCTTGTGCCGCTGACATCGGTGCTGCATCACGGAACGACTCGGCCTGCATCTGCATTCCTTGCCGGATGTCTTCGTCGCTGGCACCGTCGAGGGGCATTCCCCGCTTGCCAAATCGCTCGCGGATCTGGCCGATCTGTTGCTCGTCGAGCTCTTTGGGATCGCGACCGAACGCCTTGAACGAGTTGATCACGATCGAGGTGCCGATGTGACCCGGCATCACCACCGACGCCCGGAGGTGCGGGGCGTTCAGCCGGAAGTCATTGATCAGCGCCTCGGTGAAGCCCTTCAC
>JANOKQ010000376.1:0-2133 GCA_031419375.1 Acidimicrobiaceae bacterium | reverse complement strand
CCACCCCCCCCGCCCCGTCGCGGCCGACGACGCCACCCACGAACATCAAGAGGAAGTCGAAGAGCGCGGCGAACAGGCCGACCGGCTGCAGCCCAAACGGGCCGACGAGCAGTTGTGTCCCAACTGCTTCCTGCTGGTGCGCCAAACGGCGCCGATGTGTCCTATTGGCGACGACGACTGCCCGTTGTTCACGCACTGAGGTACCCATGCTCTACCGCGCAGCCATGGCCAGGTTCATCGATCTTGCCGTGTACGCGCCCGTCGGCCTCGCGGTCACGGTCCGTGAGCGAGTGCAGCGCTCCCGCAGGTCACGCGGGCGACGACCCGACGATGACGTCAGTCGCTGCGACGAGGCACCCGACCAGCCTGTGCCGCCGCTGCGTGTGCCGCGCGCAGCGCGTGCCGGAGCGGGCACCGACGCGCCGGGCACCGACGACCTGCCGATCAGCGGGTACGAAAGCCTCGCTGCCATTCATGTCGTCGAACGCCTCGGCTCGCTGACGCTGGCCGAGCTCGACCTGATCGAGCGCTTCGAGGCGGCGCACCGCGGGCGGCGCACCATCCTGGCCAGGGTCGCCCAACTGCAGGAAAGCTGATGGAGTTCGTCGTCCGTGCGGCGTGTGCCGGAGATGCTGGTGCTGTCGCGCTGCTCGAGGCCGAGGCTCGAGACGCGCTGGTCGACGCTCGCGGGGGGCGACGGCTGCTGGCCGAGCAGCCACCGGTGACGGACTGGCTCGTGGCAATTGCCGACCCGCAGCGCAGGGTGTGGGTGGCCGCGATCGGCGAGGTCGTGACCGGATTCCTTGAGCTCTCCCTGCCCGCGCCCGGTGGCATCGGCGTGGTGCTCCAGGTGTACGTCGAGCCGGGTGCCCGCGAACTTGGCTTCGGCGATGACCTCCTCGCCGCGGCGATCGAGGCCACGATCACGGCCGGGGGAGTGGAGATCGAGTCGTTCGCGCTGCCCGGCGACCGCGAGACCAAGAACCTCTACGAGCGTGCCGGCGTTACCGCTCGCAAACTGATCGTCTCCAAACGTCTCGTCTGACGTCGGTTCCTGCGGGCGTGTTCGGACGTTTCCGCCGGTCGCCGCGGTTGCTCAGCGGCCCTGCCAGGTGGGCGGCCGCTTTTCGATGAAGGCAGTGAGCCCCTCCTTGGTGTCGTCGGAGGCGATGACGCGAGCGAACTGCTCGTTGGTCATCTGCTTGAGGGTCGCATCGTCGTTGGATGCGGCCGCCAGTACCACCTGACGGCTCGCCCACACCGCGAGCGGAGCGGACTTGCAGATCTGCTCGGCGAGCGCCATTGCGGCCGTGAGCGCCTCGCCAGGCTCGACGAGGCGGTTGACGAGGCCGAGGTCGTAGGCGCGCTGCGCGGTAAACGGCTCACCGGTGAGGATTGCCTCCATCGCGACCGATTGTCCGATGGCCCGGGGGAGCCGGAACAGACCGCCGGCACCGGCGATGAGGTTGCGCTTGACCTCGGCCAGTCCGAACGCCGACCGCGTGGTTGCGACCACGAGATCGGCGGCGAGCACGATCTCGCACCCGCCAGCGGTGGCCAGGCCGTCGACGGCCACGATGACTGGCTTGGTCCGGTCACGGTAGGCGAAGCCGGCAAAGCCGCCGCGCTTGGTGTTCAACCCCGCGAGATTGCCGGCGTTGATTGCCTTGAGGTCTGCTCCGGCGCAGAAAACCGGCCGTTCCTGTCCAGCGGTGTTGGCCTGCATGATGCCTACCCACACCTCCGGGTCGACTTCGAGTTGATCGATCGCCGCTTCGATCCCAGCAGCGACGTCACCGTTGATCGCGTTACGCGCCTCGGGGCGGTTGAGCGTGATGATGCCTATGCGGCCGTGTACCTCGTAGAGCACGATGTCGGACATGACCGCCGATGTTACGGCGCAGCTTCAACAACAGACGAACCGGTGCGCCGGTCCGCCAGCTGTCACGACGTCGTGGTCTCGCCCTCGGTATCCGGTGCCGTCGCCGACGCCGCCACGGGCTCGGGATCGGCAACCTCGCGCTCGGGATCGGCCGCAGGCTCGGGTTCGGGTTCGACAGCAGTGTCGGGTTCGGCAGCCGCAGGCTCGGGTTCGTCATCGGCCGCGTCTGCCGGCTCGGCCGCTGCGTCCTC
>JANOKQ010000375.1:0-3805 GCA_031419375.1 Acidimicrobiaceae bacterium | reverse complement strand
ACGCGTACGTCCCGACTTGGCGCGGCCGGTGCTTGCCGGTGGTCGTGTCGATGCCGTCGATCCGCACAACCCACTTGTCGCGTTGCTTGCGGACCGTCGCTTGACCTGTCGGTTTCCAAGCCATCTCACACCCCAGGAGCCAATTCGGTGCCCAGGGTCTGATACATCGCTGATACATTGCGATTCGCTGAGCTAGCGGTAATCAAATCAGACCTGGTAAATGTGGTCGGGGTGGGGAGATTTGAACTCCCGACCCCCTGCTCCCAAAGCAGGTGCGCTACCGCTGCGCCACACCCCGAACGGTTGGCAAGGCTAGCGCCGTCGACCTGGAGCGTGCGGTGCAATTCTATGTTCGCGCCATGTCTATGGGGCGGGCTGGGCCGCTGGGCACTGGCTCAGGGCGCGCTCCGTCGGGGCGCGTAGCAGTTCGGGCCCCTTTGACACGGCGTTTGGGTCGAGCACGTACGCCACCACCTCCGGATCGTCGATCATCGTGCGCGCCGCGCACCTGCTCGCTGCTTCGTCGTGCCCTCCGTCGGCCAGCACCTGGGCGAGCAGCGACTCCATGTACACGGCTTCCGATGTCAGCAGCGCGGGGCGCTGCTGGTCGGCCGAGCCAGCGGCGCGCTCGCACGCTTCGAAGCCGGCGACGCGGCCTGTGGCCGTTGGCTGCGTTGTCGATCCCGACGCTGCAGCCCAGGACCGGACTGCGGCGGTGAACCGGACAGCCTGCTCGGGGGTGTCGAAGTGCACTTCGGCAGTGAAGCAGACGGGGCCGTCGCGACCGCCCTGTTCGTAGCTGACGATGCCGGCACCCGCCCAGCCGTCGAGTGCCGGGCGTGCTTCGCCCCAGGGCAGCCACACATCGAGCATGAGCAGCGCGTCGTACATCGTCCACGGTCGCGATCCCTCGATCTCGTTCGACTGGTCCGGGGCGCGAACATCCACCACCACTTCGTCGATGCCGGCCGCGTAGGTGCTCGGGTCGATCAGCTCCTCGCTCGTGGGAATATCGGTGAACACCGCATCGACCGCCCGGTTGCCGCCCTTGTCGGCAACGCGGTCCAGGAAGATCGGACCCAGAACGTACGGTGCCTGACGTTGGTCGACCAAGGCCCACGCGATGTCGTCGAATGCGGTCATGGCGTCGGTGTCAGCAGTGTTCTCGTCGACGGCTTCGGTGCGGTCCGTGCTGGGCAGCGTGTCGAGATAGGCGTACTCGATGCGCATTGCGTCCGCTTCGAGCACGGCCCGAACCTGCAGATCGTCCGGCCCGCCGAGCTCAGTCTCGAACCACTGATCCTGCAGCACGTGGGTGAGCTCATGCACGATCACGCTGCGGACGGCCGGGGTCAACTCGTCGCCGCGGACCACGACGGTTTCGTCGAACGGGCTGTAGAAGCCGAGGATCGACACCTTCGACAACGCGATCTCGTCCTCCACCGGATCGAGCGAGCTGCTCAGTCCAGCTGCGTCGGCGATGCCGGCCAACTGCGCCGCCGAGGGGCCCTCGAAGTTCGACCCACCGGGGGGCTCGTCGAACAGTGCGACGAACTCGTCCTCCGGGAGGAACGAGATCTCGACAGGATGGTCGAAACTCAGGTCGCGCTCGCTCTCGACGAATTCGGCAAGGTCCTGCACCCGAGCATCCCACTCCGCCGGGTAGTCGGCACCGGTGTCACTACTCAGCCAACGGCTGACGACGCCACCGCCCGCCAGGACACCAGCAACGACGATCGATGCGACGAGGCGGCGGACGTATCGCTCACCATACGGACGGCGTCGCTTCCTGCCAGGTGGCGGCGACTGAATCCCCGGCTGGCTGGCGGTGTACCCCAAACCGTTGCCAGTGTCCGTGCGGGCAACGGCCGACGGCACCCGGGGAGATGATCGCCGCGCCGGTTCCGGCAGCCACGGCCTCGACCTGACCGCTTCCTGCACAAGTACCGGTGCCGGCCACGCAAACAACGGCCCGGCAGGCAACGGCATCGCAGGCGGCAGCGCAGGCGGCAGCCACGGCGACGTCCCAGGCGGGGACGTGCCGACCACGCGGGAAGCAGATTCGACGCGAGGCACCACAGGTCATCGACTGTCAGCGGCCAGAGGTTGAACGCCTTGCGCGCACACACCCCGATTGCGCCGCTCAGTTTCACCGGCCGATTGGGAGCTGGTGTTCACACCAACGATCACGTACTACCCGTGGGATGCGAGCCGATCGACGACCCGCAGCAGTCGCTGCACGTCGCCGTCATCGATGTAGCGCGCCAGGCCGGCGCGTACGACGCCCCCCGAGTCGGCGAGGCCGAGTGAGTCGATGACCTCGACGGCATAGTTGTGCCCGTCCCACACGGCCACCTTCTCGGCCGCCAACGCCTTCGCCACGTCGGCCGGTGCGGTACCGCGAACGGTGAACGCAACCGTCGGTGAGCGGCCGGCCATGCCCGGTGGCCCGTACACCGTCACCCCGTCGATCGACTGCAAACCGGTGAGCAACGGCTCGAACACCGCTGCCTCGGCGATGGCCACCTTGTCGAGTCCGTCCTCGAGCAGGAAGCGGGCGGCCGCCTCCACACCGGCCAACGCCTCATAGCTGGGCATGCCCGTTTCGAAGCGGCCGGGGCCCGTGTCGGCGGCGGGGCGAACCTTGAATGCCGGCAGCGCATCGAGCAGTTCCGGCTGCATCCACATCACACCGGCGTGGGGGCCGTACCACTTGTACGGAGACGTGACCAGCACATCGCAGCCGAGCGACGCGATGTCGATGAGGACGTGCGGCGTGAGGGCGACCGCGTCGACGAACACCCGCGCGCCCACCGCGTGGGCGGCGTCGATGATCGGGCGCAGATCGGGCACCGTGCCGAGCAGGTTCGAAGCGCCCGGCAGCGTGACCCATTTCGTCCGCTCGTCGATGAGGGCGATCACGTTTTCTGGGGGGAGCGTGCCCGATCCCACATCGAACGGTGCGAGCACGTGTTCGGCCCCGGCCTGAGCACACGCGAAGCGCCACGGAGAGATGTTGGCTTCGTGATCGAGGCGCGTGCCGACCACACGGTCGCCCGGCCGCAACGTGGCCCCGATGGCCCGGCTCGCGCCGAAGGTGAGGGTGGTCATGTTCGGCCCGAAGCACACGCCTTGCGGATCAGCGCCGAGCAACTGGCCGACGACCGCCCGAGCCCGCTCCGTTTGCGCAGCGCAGTCGTGCGCGGCGGCGAAGTAACCGCCGGAGGCGGCGGTCGATCCGCTGGCCATCCACGCCGAGACGGCCTCGATCGCGGAATCGACCATCTGCGTGCCGGCGGGAGCGTCGAACCGGGCCCAGCCATCGGCGATTCCCGGGAACCGGTGGCGAATCGATTTCGGTGAAGGCTCCGCAGGGGATGGGGTCATGGGTGCAGACACTGCCACACCCACGACCCCGTATCGATCGCGCTCCAGCCGAACGGAGCCGTGCCCGGTGGCGGACGATCGAGAACGAAGGCACCCAGACGGATTACCCGCGGGGTTCAACGATCACCAGCCCTGTCATTGAGGGATGGATCCCGCAGCGGTACGGAAACCGGCCAACCGTCGTGAAGGAGTGCTGAAAGCTGTCACCGACGGCAAGTACCCCGCTGCTGAACACCTCGCCGACTGCTGCCGTGCTGCCTGGTGTCGTGCTGCCTGCTGTCGTGCTGCGGACGGGGCCCCCGGTGAAGGCTTCGGCGGGAACCAGGCTGTGATCGAAGCGATCGGTGTTGCTCCAAGTGACCGAGTCACCGACGGCAACGGTGATGGTGTGCGGCGCGAACTCAAAGTCGACGATGGC
>JANOKQ010000374.1:0-6196 GCA_031419375.1 Acidimicrobiaceae bacterium | reverse complement strand
GGCGGGTTTGGGGGGGGGGGGGGGGGCGGGGTGGGGGTGGGGCTACGTTTTTGGGTATCTACTTGTTCCGGCTGTTCGGACCGACAATGTGGCCGGGGGGGGGGCGCTGGGCCGGCGCCACGGCCGGGGGCGAAGCGGGGGCTCAGCTGGCGGTGAGGGACTCGCTGAGGCGGTCCTGCTCGCGGGCTCGCAGGGCGGCGTTGACCCGCTGGCGTTCGAGGACCTGGTCGAGGGTCTTGGCGCCCTGGGGGATCGGGTGCTCGGCGAAGAAGCTTTGCACGTCGGCCACGACGCAGGGTTCGGTGAGCAGCTTCACCGGGTCGATCATTCGCACGATCGTGTTGTTCGGGAACCGGATGTTCGCGTCGTCCCAGTGCCGTTGCACGAACGCCCACGCCAGTGCCCCGTGCTCGCGGTTGGCGAGGCACCGGTTCAACAGGAACGGTGCGTTCTGCGTTTTCACCTCGGCGCTCATCGCCATGGTGCAGGCCCGCTCGACCAGGTCCGCAGTCGGGAACTCGGCCAGCGCGTACAGGTAGCGGAGCTGTTCCTGCGGCGTGCCGGCCGACCGGAACCTGGACACGTACCGGTCGAAATCAGCGGTGTCGCCGATCGAGGCAACGACCGCGATCGCGGCCGCCACCAGTTCGGGATCGACCCCGTCGGGGGCCAGTTCGATCTCACGGCAGCGCTGCTGCACGGCAACGTCACCGCCAAGCACGGCGATCACGCCCAGCAACAGGCCGCGCAGCTTGGACGTGAGCTCGTCCTCGCCTTGCGCCGGCTCCCACCCGAGATTGGTGAACGTGGGCGACGCGAACGCCAGCACGCGATGACGGAACGCGGTGTAGGCGTCGCCTTCAAGTACGCGACCGACACCGCGCAGACCAACGACGATCGCCTGCCACACTGCCAACTCGCGTTCGTAGCCGAAGCCCTCCACGAAGTCGAGGAACTCCGCAGCGGTGAGACGGCCGGCGACCACGGCGTTCCACGCGTCGTCGACGAGGTTGTAGCGGTCGACGATGGTGAGTGTGCTCACCGCCTCGCCGACAAGCCGCGACCGCAACACGTCGTCGTAGGCGACGCGCACGAACCCGTGGCCGCCCGCGTTGACCACGACCACCGAATCCGGCGATGGCACGTGGATGCGCATCTCGGCTGCTTCGAGCAGGACCTTGGTCTCGGTCCCGCCACGATCGGGGTCCCCGATGCGCACGTGGACCGGGATGACGAACAGTGTCGGATCGTCGCTGTCGGCGAACGCGAAGCGCTGCTGGCCAAGTACCAGCTCCTCGCCATCGAGGCGGGCCGTTACCAGGGGGAAACCCGGTTGCCAGATCCAGCTGTCCATCATCCGCCGGACCGGCGCCTTCGGGTTGACGGCCTCGATCGAATCCCACAGGTCGCCCGTTTCGGTGTTTCCATAGGCATGAGTACGCAGGTAGTGCCCGATCCCATCGCGGAACTGCTCGGCACCGAGGTACTGCTCGAGCATTCGCAGCAGCGCGCCGCCCTTTTGATAGGTGAGCACATCGAACATGCCGTCGCAGTCCTTCGGTGCCTCCACATGGAACTCGACCGGCCGCGTACTGGCCAGCGAATCGGTTTCGAACGCAACGCTGCGCTCCAGGCTGAACGTGGTCCAGCGCTTCCAGTCGGGCCGGTAGGCATCGCAACAGGCGATCTCCATGAACGTGGCGAAGGCCTCATTGAGCCAGATGCCGTTCCACCAGCGCATCGTGACAAGATCCCCGAACCACATGTGCGCGAGCTCGTGGGTGACGACGTCGGCCAACACCTGCTGCTCGGCCTGGGTGCTCGTCGCTGTGTCGCACAGCAACAAACTCTCGCGAAAGGTGATGCACCCCAGGTTCTCCATCGCTCCCGCAGCGAAATCAGGCAGGGCGAGCATGTCGCACTTGTCCGTCGGGTAGTCGATGCCGTAGTAGCTCTGGTACCACGCCAGCGCGGCCGCGCCGACGTCGAGGCCGAAGCCAGTGAGGTGTCCCTTGCCGGGAACATGCACGATGCGCAGAGGAATGGTGCCGCCGTCGAGTCGGGCCACCTCGACTGGTTCCGTTGCCTGTAATGGGCCGACGACGAACGCAACCAAGTAGGTGCTCATCGGCATCGTCTCGGCGAATCGCACGGCCGCCTTGTCATCGCCGTTGCTCTCGCGCGAGATCTCGGGCCCGTTGGAGACGGCCAGGAAGTGTGGGTCGACGACGAGGGTGATGTCGAACACCGCTTTGAAATCGGGCTCATCCCAGCACGGAAACGCCCGGCGGCAATCGGTGGCCTGCATCTGCGAGGCGGCAATCACGTGCTCGGTGCCGGCCCCATCGCGGAACGTGCTGCGGTACCAGCCGTGGAGCTTGTCGTTGAGCGTGCCGTTGAAGGTCACCTGGATCACGCTTCCTCCGGGCACCACTGCCGCGTCGATGACCAGGCGCTCGGTGTCGTTGTCGAGATGGAACTTGGCTTCGGTGCCGTTCACCTCGACAGTCACGATGTCGAGTTCGATTGCGTTCAACAGGATCTGCTCGACGGCTTCGTTGACCGTGACCTCGATGGTGACCGTGCCGGCAAAGGAAGCTTCGGCCAGGTTTGGCTCGAGGACGAGCGTGTACCGGCTGGGAACGACGTGGCGGGGGAGGCGATAGCGATCGGCGGTCACCGGCGCAGCGTACCCGTGAGCTGATCGAGGGTGCTTCGCGGTGGGCGTGCAGCCCGGTAGCGTTGTCCGACGTGCCCGAGCCCGCCGTGCCTGCCGATGTGTCGTCCCCGTCCGGAGTTGCCCGGCGATTCGACGTCGTCGGTGTGGGCAACGCACTCGTCGACGTCATCTCCCATGCCGACGACGAGTTTATCGCCGACAACGACTTGGTCAAGGGATCGATGACCCTCGTCGACACCGACCGTGCCTTGCAGATCTACCGGGCGCTCGGCAGTGCGGTGCAGATGAGCGGCGGCTCGGCGGCAAACACGATGTGCGGAATTGCCAGCTTCGGCGGAAAAGCCGCGTACATCGGCAAGGTCAGTGGCGACGATCTCGGCCAGGTTTTCGGCCACGACCTGCGCGCCGTCGGCGTGCAATTCCGCCCCGGCACCGCGGCCGGCCCCGGGGCCGAAACGCCGACGGGGCGCTGCATCATCGTGGTCACCCCCGATGCGGAACGGACGATGAACACCTATCTCGGCGTGTCCTCGCTGTTGTGCGTCGGCGACATCGACGACGACGCGGTCGCAGCCGGCGCGGTGCTGTACATGGAGGGCTACCTGTACGACCGCGACGATGCCAAAGCGGCGTTTCGGCATGCTGCGCAGGTGTCCCACCGTCACGGTCGACAGGTCTCGTTGACGCTCAGCGACTCGTTCTGTGTCGACCGCCACCGCGATGACTTCCGCTCGCTCGTCACCGACGAAGTCGATGTGCTGTTCGGCAACGAACATGAATTGACCTCGTTGTACGAAGTCGATTCGCTGGCCGAGGCGCTCTCGCGTGTGCAGCGCGACTGCGCCCTCGCGGTGATCACCACCGGGCCGCAGGGGTGCATCGTGGTCACCCCGGACGGCACCCTGACCGAACCCGCGCAGCCGGTCGAGCGGGTGCTCGACACCACGGGTGCCGGTGACCTGTTCGCCGCCGGCTTCCTGTTCGGCTACACCCGCGCCCGTCCCCTTGATGAGTGCGCCCGGCTCGGTTCGATCGCTGCGGCCGAAGTGATCTCCCACGTCGGCCCGCGGCCACTCGTCGAACTCTCCACACTCGCCCACTGAGCGGCGAGTCGCCGTTCACACCCCCGGACATCGGATCGAGGTACACATCGTGGCAACGCACCGCACGACCGCCGAACGTTGGCTCGCCGCCGAACCCGACCAGGACATGCGCGACGAACTTGCCGCGCTGCTGGCCGGCCCCGACGACGACCTCGCGGCGCGCTTCGATGGCCGCCTCCAGTTCGGTACGGCCGGGCTGCGTGGTGCGATCGGGGCCGGGCCGCAACGGATGAACCGCCTCGTGGTCCGCCAGGCAACCGCCGGCCTCGTTGATCACCTCCTCGCGACCATGCACGACGCCGCTGCGCGCGGAGTGATCATTGGCTATGACGCCCGGCGCAAGAGCGACGACTTCGCGCTCGACGCAGCGCGCGTGTGCGCAGCGCGTGGGGTGCGGGCGATGATCTTCTCCACTGTGGTGGCCACCCCGGTGCTGGCATGGAACATCACCGGCACCAACGCAGCCGCCGGGGTGATGGTGACGGCCAGTCACAACCCGCCTGCCGACAATGGCTACAAGGTGTTTCTGCACACCGGCGCGCAGATCGTGCCGCCAGCCGATGAGCAGATCGCATCCCGTATCGACGCCGTCGACCCATGCTCGGTCGCGCTCTCGGCTGTCGACGACGATCTGATCGAGATCCTTGATGGCGAGATGACCGGACCACTGGTCGATGCCTACCTCGCAGCGATACCGGCGGTCCGATTCCGCCCCGATCTCCGCGACGTCCGCGTGGCCTACACGGCCATGCATGGCGTCGGCGGGGCGACGTTGATGGCGGCGTTCGACCGCGCCGGTTTTGCCGCCCCCCATGTCGTGGCCGAACAACAAGATCCCGATGGCACGTTCCCGACCGTGAGCTTCCCCAATCCAGAAGAGCCGGGGGCGATGGATCTGCTGATGGCCGTGGCGGTGGCCGAGAACGCCCACATCGCGCTCGCCAATGACCCCGACGCCGACCGCCTCGGCGCGGCCATCCCGATCGCCGATGCGCCCCCAGGCGCGGCTGCGTGGCGCAGGTTGACTGGCGACGAGATCGGCTGGTTGTTCGCCGATCACATCCTGCGGCACACGTCCGGCGACGATCGTTTGGTCATCACCACGCTGGTGTCGTCGTCGCTGTTGGCGACGATGGCGGTCAAGCACGGCGTTGGTTTCGACGAGACGTTCACCGGGTTCAAGTGGATCGGCCACACCGTATTGGAGCACCCCGACGACCGTTTCGTTTTCGGCTACGAGCAGGCGCTCGGGTACCTCGTGTGCCAGCGACCGCTCGACAAAGATGGCATTAGCGCCGCTGTGCTGATGGCCGAGATTGCCGCGCTCGCCGCAGCGGACGGCGTCACCTTGCAGGGCCGCCTCGACGCGATCGCCGAAGAGTACGGCCGTCACATCACCGCCGATCTGTCCGTGCCGATGGTGCCAGCCGATGCCGAAGCGGCGGTGCTGCGCTTGCGCGAAACGCCACCGGCGAGCGTGGGTGACCGGGTGGTCACGTCGGTGCAGTGGTTCCCGGAAGCGACACTGTTGCGACTGCAATGCGGCGACGATCTTCGCCTGCAGGTGCGTCCGAGCGGCACCGAGCCGAAGGTGAAGCTGTACGGCGAAGGGCTCGAGGTCGACCCGGGCCCGTACCTCGATCAGCTTGCGGTGCTGCTCGCCGGTTGATCCGCCCGACGAGCGTGGACGACCCTAGTTCTGGCGGGCGAGCACGATCGGGGCGGCCTGTTCGAGGTGCTCGACCCACAGCTCCGGCGACCCCGGCTCGACAAGGGGGAGCACGACGAACTTCGTCGTACCGACGGCCACGAAGGCGTCGATGGTGCTCAGCAGCGCGTCCCAGTCCTTGGGTACCAGCACGCTTGGGTCGGCGAGATCGGGACGGCGCTTGGCCAGCCCGGCCAGCAACGCATCGGGAACCGGACCGTTCGCGTATGGGATCAGCACGCCGTAGTGATCCTCCTCGATCGAACGCCCGTGCTCGGCAAGGGTGGCCTCGATCACCTCGCGCCCGCGGGCGGCGTCGTCGGGGGTGACGAAGCTCGGTAGCCACCCGTCGGCAAGGCGGCCGACCCGGCGCAGCTCCGACGGGGCGATCCCGCCGAGCCACACATCGAGGTGTTGTTGCTGCGGGGCGGGCGCGATGCGCAGGTTGTCGTAGTGGTAGCGGGCGCCGTGATGGGTGAACGGTTCGCCGGTCCAACACGCCCGAAGGACCTCCATGCTTTCGTCGAACCATGCGGCCCGTTCGGAACGCTGCACCCCGAAAGCCTGCTGTTCATTGGGGTCGGCGACACCGAGGCCGAATGCCGGCAGTAACCGGCCCTGCGACAACCGGTCAAGGGTGGCCAGTTCTTTGGCCAGCACCACCGGGTTGCGCCCGGGCAGCACCATCACGCTCATCCCGAACTT
>JANOKQ010000373.1:0-2265 GCA_031419375.1 Acidimicrobiaceae bacterium | reverse complement strand
ACCATCGTCGAGATCCGCCGGATCTGACTCGTGGCAATACCGCTCATCGTTCGGCTGTCGCGACTGGTCCGCCGAAACGCTCTGAAGAAGGGGCTGTTCGGAGGCAACCGGGTGTGGCTAGCCGTCGGCGCGTTCGTGTGGGGGCGGAAGTTCGTGAAGAAGACCTTCGGCCGCAACGAGGAGTACGTCACCACCGAGACCCTCACGCGGGGCAACGCGGTGCGCATCGAGGCGATCGGCCCAGGCCCCCGCAGGGAGCAGCGCGTCACCCGCCGGGAGCGGCGGGCCACCCGCCCGGAGCGGCGCGCCGCCCGCCGGATCGACTAAGCGCGATGCGAGTGCTGTTACGCAACCCAACGCGCGAGATCGACATCGTTGGCCGTCGGCGCGTCCACGCGCTGTTGAACGAACTGGCCCTGAATCGCGAGTCGCACCTCGTCATCCGTAACGGCACGCTCGTGCCGGGCGACGGTGAACTCGGCGCCGACGACGTGATCGAGATCCGCCCGGTCATCTCTGGCGGCGCGTGATGAACGTTGGCTCGAAGTGCCGAACCTGCCGTCAGCCGGCGATCATCGATCTGCCGCGCCATCACGCCAATTTCTGTGCCGAGCACTTCCTCGAGCTGTGCCGTCGCCAGGTGATCAAAGCAATCGAGCGGTTCGACATGCTCACCCCCGATGACCGCATCCTCGTCGCCGTTTCGGGCGGCAAAGACAGCCTGGCCGTGTGGGACCTGCTGTTGCAGTTGGGATACCAGGCTGACGGCCTGTACGTCGGGCTCGGTATCGGTGAATACAGCGACGTGTCCGGCGAATACGCCCGAGCCTTCGCCACCCAGCGCGGCCTGAACCTCATCGAGATCTCGTTGCGCGGCGACTACGGCTACGACATCCCCACCGCAGCGGCTGCGACTCGCCGCGTTCCGTGCTCGGCGTGCGGTCTGAGCAAGCGGCACCTGTTCGACAAGGCGGCCATCGACGGCGGGTACACGGCTCTGGTCACCGGCCACAACCTCGACGACGAGGCGGCGGTACTGCTCGGCAACACGTTGCGCTGGGAGATCGACTACCTGGCTCGCCAACTTCCCGCACTCGCCGCGCGCGACGGCTTTCCAAAGAAGGTCAAGCCGCTGTGTCGGCTCACCGAACGCGAGACGGCGGCATGGTGCGTCGTGCGGGGCATCGACTACCTCGTCGATGAATGCCCGATGGCGGCAGGCAACAAGCACCTCGGCTACAAAGCCACCTTGAACTCGATGGAGGAGCAGTCGCCCGGCTCGAAGGCCGCGTTCTACTTGAACTTCCTCGACAAGATGGCACCCCTGCTGGCCGACCACCTGCACACCGAGCGTGAGGCGCTGGGCAGTTGCGCACAATGCGGCGCGCCGACCTCGGGCGACGTGTGCGCATTCTGCCGGTTGCAGCACACCGCCAGCACCCACGAACCCGTGGGTGTGCGGCTCTCCACGAAAGGCCGTCGATGAACCGACCGTTCGCCTACGGCGACAAGGTGCTGCTGCTCGACAACAAGCAACGCCGATACTTGATCACCCTCAGCGAAGGAGCCGAGTTCCACACCCACACCGGACTGTGGCCGCACGCCGACCTCGTCGGCCGCGCGGAAGGTGTGGTGATGCGGAGCACCAAAGGCACCCCCTATACCGCGCTTCGGCCAACGCTGGAAGATTTCGTCGTCGAGATGCCACGCGGCGCGCAGGTGATCTACCCGAAGGACCTCGCCCCGATCTGCATGCTTGCCGACATCGGTCCCGGCGTGCGGGTGCTGGAAAGCGGTGTTGGCTCAGGGGCGCTGAGCATGACGATGTTGCGCTGGGGGGCCGAGATCGTCGGCTACGAGATTCGCGAAGATTTCGCCAACCGGGCCAAGGCAAATGTGCGCTCGTTCCTGGGCGAGGATGCGTTGCAGAACTACCGGGTGGAGCTGCGCGACTGCTACGCCGGCATCGACGAGCGCGATCTCGACCGGGTGGTGCTCGATCTTCCCGAGCCGTGGCACGTGGTGCCCCACGCGATGGAGTCGCTGCGCCCGGGCGGGATCCTGATCTCGTACCTGCCCTCGATCATCCAGGTATCTCAGCTGCGCGTTGCGCTCGCCTCCAAGTCGTGGAATGGAACCCGATCACTGGAGGTCTTGCACCGCGGCTGGTACGTGGAAGGCAATGCTGTGCGTCCCGACCACCGCATGGTCGCGCACACAGGCTTCCTCACGGTGTCTCGCTTCTTGGGCTGACCGCCACGCCTG
>JANOKQ010000372.1:0-3541 GCA_031419375.1 Acidimicrobiaceae bacterium | reverse complement strand
GCGGGTCTCGGCGAAGTTCCCGACGATCACCACGGCAACGGTGTCAGACCCGGTCCCCGAATCGTCGTCTGCGGACGCGAAGCCGACGTCGTAGAAGCAGGCTTGGCCGAACGTGTGCGCCTTCGAGTCGGTGATGTCACGCGCCAAACCGTCAGGGCTCGGGTCGGGGTCGGGATTGACAAGCGAGTCGTGCAAATAGGTCGTCGACACGTCCGGCACCGGCACGCCGTCGTCCCAGTCCCATGTCACGGTGAGGTCGTCACTCCCCGGATCGGTGCTGCGGCCGCTGAAGTTCACGGGCGAACCGGCATTGGTGATGATCGCCGGCACGCCGTTGATCAGGATCGTTCCTGTCTCGTCGATCGACGCGGTCGGGTTGACGTTGACGACGGTGACGGCGGCCGAATCCGATCCCGCCCCGAGGTCGTCGTCGGTGACCGTCGCGGTCACGGTGAACGAACCGTCATCGACGTAGGTGTGTGCGCCGCCGATCGTGCCGCTGTCGGGCACGCCTGCCGACCCCGCCGTGGTGATGCTCGGGGTCACCGCTTCCGGCGCACCGAAGCCCCAGTTGATCGAGCCGCTGTAGGTGTCGTTCCATCCGGCGTCGGCGAAGTTTGCTGCGAACGTGGTGCCCTGTCCCTCGTTGATCGTTGACGGCGTGTTCGACGGTGACGACAGCGTCGGGTTGGCGTTGGTCACGGTGATGACGTTGGATGCGCTCACCGGCCCGGACGGGTCGCCGGTAGCGGTCAGCGTGGCGGTGTAGGTACCGTCGTCACTGCAGCGCACCGACGGCGCAACGGTGGTGCCGTTGGTGATCGCGCACGATGCGCCGGCGTCGGTGGCCAGCGGCACGACCGCCCACGAGTAGGTGAGCAGATCGCCGTCGGCGTCGGTCGCCGACGCAGCGATGTTGATCACAGCACCTTCCACCCCCGACGCCGCATCCACCGACACCACGGGGGCGTCATTGTTGGGGCGTACCGCTGCCGTGTACACGTCGAGCGACACGCGCGTTCCCGCAGGGTTGTCGCCGGTGCTGTTCGACGAGTCGGCCCACGCGGGGTACAGCACCCCGTCGTGGAACGCGGCACCGGTGTAATCGCCGAGCTCTTGATTGCCGTTCATGTTGTAGCCGTCGGTCGGCGCGTCGGCAACAGCTACGTTGGCCGCCCAGTTGGCTCCACCGTTGGTGCTCCACGACGCAAACAGGGTGACATCGTTGTTCGCAGTGCCGTCGATGTCGGTGGCGCTTGGCCCGCCACCGGTGTCGCCGCGGGCATCGTAGAACGTGACCCCGATGTCACCGTTGGTCTGGTCGAGCGCGATCCTGGGGAGCATCTGCGAGTTCGTGCCGGCATCGTCGTTCACCTGCACGGGACCGCCCGGCCATGTGGCCCCGTCGTCGTTCGACCAGCGCACGAAGATGTCGAAGTCGTTCGACTCGGCCGGGTTCTCGTCGGTGTAGACGAGGTAGACGCGGTTGCTGTTCGGACCAGTCGTCCGGTCCCACGCCAACCCCGCTTCGGCATCGACCGAGCGGCCGGGTTGCGCTGGGAGGAAGTCGAACCCGCCGACGTTGGTGGTGGTGGCCGTGACCGCAGCACCGAATCCGCCGGCACCAAGACCGTCGGCATCGGTGTGAACGAAGATGGTCGACGGCCCCTCGTTGCCGGCGGGCGTCTGGTATGTGACCATCACCTCGCCGACAGGTCCGATGGCGATGTCGCCGAAGTTGCCGTTGGCCGCGACGTCTTGTTCGGCACCCCACGCACCGAACGTCAGCGCTCCGGTGACGCTGCGGCCGCGGGCCGCGATCCCGTTCTCGTCGCGCCAGGTGATCCACACCGAGTCCTCGGCGGCCACGACCGTGGGCTGATCAATCGCCGAGCCAGTGTCGGTGTCGACCGGCCCGAGGTTCGTGAAGTTGGCGCCGAGGTCGGAGGTGACGTACAGCTCGATGGTGCGCGGCGACCCCCCTGTGTTGCGCCACAGGTAGCCGACGAACAGGTTGCCATGGTTGTCCCACGACAGCGTCGGATCGCAGCATGCGGCCGGGCGGCCATCGCCACCGGCACCAGTACCCGTTGCGAAGGTGCTACGTGTCCATGTTTGCCCGCCATCTTGCGAGATCGCCAACGGCAATCCGGCATCGCCGGTGACACCGTTGGTGAACACGGCGATCTGCTGGGTGTTGTTCGGGTTGACGGCGATCGCCGCCTCGTCCTCGTTGCCCGCCTGCGCGGTGGCGTTGGTCGGCGCTCCGATCGTGAGGGCGGCCGCCGGTGGAACGGGGAGCAACGGCACCACTCCCACCGTCAGCGTCGCTATCAGCGTCGCCGAGACGGTGATGGCGGGCCAACGCCCGCGTGGACTGTGAACACGTGATCCACTCATGGTCCGACCTCCTCATCCAGTCATCGCCACCCGCGACAACCCCGCAATTGAGGGTATACCTCTGAGCCGTCAATGTCCAGGAAAACCACATGGCCTGATCAAGCCGAGCCTGATCAAGCCGAGGAGGTCACGCCGGCGATCCTGACCACTGCTCCAGTGAGCGGCAGGCGGTCGACGACGAGTCGGACCCACACGTCGTACACGCCCGGCGCACGGTCACCCACTTCGATGTCGACCGATCCACGGCCCACCGCAACACCGACCCTGACCGGCAGTGACTCATCAGTCGATCCCTCGGCAGCGAACGAAACATCGAGAGCAAGGCCGGGCTCACGACTCTCACCGGTGATCTCGTAGCTGACCGACATCACCCTGCCAATGATCGCGCCCGTGCTCGGCGCCGTGATCACCATCCGCCACCCGCCCGCGGCCACCGCGGTCACAGGGACCGCGGTTACCGGGGCGGGCGGCGATTGCACCGGCAGCGTCGGTTTCGTACCGGATGACGACGTACCCGATGACGACGTACCCGATGACGACGTACCCGATGACGACGTACCCGATGACGACGTGGTGGATGCCGTCGCCGCGCTGGCGGATGAATCGGTGGCAGCTACCGATGTTGCTGCCGAGGCCGATGCGTCGGTGCTCGGCGTCGCGGCATCGTCAGAGCACCCGAACCTCAGCCCGAGCGCGGCTACCACGACTACGGCGACCATCTCAACGGCGACTCGATTGGATTTGCTCACCACAGCCGCTCACCCATCCGCGTCGTCTGCGTCAGCCGCGGTAGCCGTTGGTGATCGGCAGGCGGCGGTCTTTGCCGAACGCTTTCAGACTGACCCGCACTCCTGGCGGGCATTGGCGGCGCTTGTATTCGTTGATGTCGACGAGGCGGGTGATCCGCCGCACGAGCGCTTCGTCGTGGCCGAGCTCGACGATCTCGGTCGCGGTGCGATCGTCTTCCACGTACAGCCGCAGAATCGGATCGAGCACCTCGTACGGCGGCAGGCTCTGGTCGTCGCGCTGGTCGGGGCGGAGCTCGGCGGATGGGGGCTTGGTCAGCACCGCCTCGGGGATCAACTCCCGGCTGGCCACGCCGTTGCGGTAGCGGGCCAGGTCGTAGACGAGCAGCTTGGGC
>JANOKQ010000371.1:0-3334 GCA_031419375.1 Acidimicrobiaceae bacterium | reverse complement strand
GACCGTCTCGCCGGCCCACAGGCGGCGCAGGATGTCGGCGCTATCGCCGAGCGACGCGAGTGTGGGCGACGCCACGCCGTAGGCGTTCCAACGCCACATCGCTGAACGCCCGAACCCCATGAGGAACCGGCCGCCGCTCAGGGCCTGCAAGGTTTGGCCCATCGACGCAAGGACCATCGGATGACGCAGGCCCGTATGGGTGATGGCCGCACCGATACGCACCCGCGCCGTCGCAACCGACAACGCTCCAGCCAGTGACGGCAGATCCTTGGTGTCGTAGCGCTCGCCGATCCACACCGTACCGAGGCCGATCTGTTCGGCTGCGCGCGCCTCGTCGAGCGCGACCAGTGGGTCGGCCACCCCGCCGGGCACCACGTAGCACCCGAGCGCTGCGGCACCCGTCATGTTGACCATGGCTGCGATCTCAGCGACCGCGCCTCGTTGTCAATCGCTGCACGGTGACAACGATGAGATCTTCGACATTCATGGATTCCCCTGCAAGAAGTTGACGGCACTGTCAACTGTAGCGACCTCGGACATGGCGTACACGGCTCCGAAACCCAGCCCCGACATGAGGAACGGGAACAGTTGATTCGTATCGATCATGCTGTGGTGGTTGCGGAGCTCCCAGAGTACGACGTGTTTGGCACACACTTCAGCATCCACCAGTGGAGCCGCAGCGACAACGGCGTCGTGAGGCGCAGCTCGACAATCGGCACCTGCAAGCTCGAAAACGAAGAACAGGGCAAGGTCTGGGCCGCCAGTGCAGCGACCGAGATCGGCAACTGGGGGGTGTTCCTGCCGACGCTGTACAACCTGTACCGCGTAGTCACAGACGTCCGCCGCAACCCGTACCCCGACCTCAGCATCGATGGCGTCGGTCGCGACGCTCGGTCTTGCTGCGTCAGATGACGCTCAACCCTGGCCCTGCTGATTTCGACGGGGCCGCATTGGCAGGTTACGGCTCGACGACGATCCAGCCGCGACGCTGGAGTTCGGCGGCAAGGTGCTCGGTGGGTATCCGCCGCAGTGCCTGTTCGGCCGCCGTCAGACGGGCCACGGGAACCGGTACGGACGTCGTACCAGCATCATGCGCGGCATCGGGCGCGGCATCGGGGCCAGGCTCGAGCTCGGCTTCTTGCTGGAGCCGCTCGATGAAGGCCACTGCCTCATCACGCGAGAACTTGCCGCCGGCTTGGCGCTGGGTGAAGCCCATCGGCCCGCGGGCATCTCGAAAATCGCTGTGACCCGCGAGGTGTAGCAACTCCAAGAGCTCCTGCACCTGTCTCGCCGTAGCCGGCGAGCCTGCTGGTTGACCGAACGCCATGGTCGCCAGTCTCGCCGAAACTGCCAAGGAAGCTCCTCCTTTTCGCCATTTTCCCGTAACCTGTACACCAGTGCTGTCCGCCCGCTGCGACGGGTCGGGCCAGTTCCTCACCTCTCGCACACGTGCGAGACGCCCTTGGTCCGGCGACGGGGAACGACGAACCACCTTGGATGACCCTGCGGAGACTCATGGTTGAACTACGACATCTCGAAGACGCGATCTGGTCGATCGCCGACGGTCGCGCGACTGATGGCGACCTCGCCGCGTTCGAACGCGACGAGAACGCAACGCTGTCGCTCCTCGACCGATTGATCATCAATGCCGAAGATGATCTCGCGTCGGTGTGCCACCTTCCGGGCGACGAGCGAGATCAGGTGGTCGCCGACTTCACCGACACGCTGCTGAGCTTGCGGGCTGCGTTCACCAGGTTGCGTCCTCCGCCACCGGGTTGGACCACCGTCAGCGACGATGCCAACTGGGACGACGAGAGCTTCAGTCTCTTGGACGTGGAACCGATTGAACCCGACGAGGTGCGCCTGCAGGCGTCCTGGTCACATGGTCAGATCGTGGTGTGGGCGTCGGCTCGTGGCGCAACCGCCGAGTCGAACGAGGCGCTCGCAGCACGCCTCGAGGCGAGTGGCGGACCGCCGCTGGGCTGGCAGCTCCACGCCGACATCGTCCTGCCCGACGGCCAACACGCAGAGGCCCTGTCGATCCCGATGAAGGACGTGCTCGGCTGGCTCGCCGCTGTCGGCGGCGGCGCCCAGCCCGACGCGGCCGGGGCCGGCCTGCTGTGGCTCGGCCGCACCGCGATCGAAGGGGTCCGTCTGTGCGCCGCAGGCTCGATCGTCCCACGCCTGCGCGTGGCGAGCGAGCGCACCGGTCGGTTTACCGACGCCTTCGTGCGCTGGGCGCCGGCCTTGATCGACTCCACCGTCATCGATGCACTCGCCGCAGCCATGCCGGCCACGGTGCTTGCCGCCGACCCGAACGGAAATGGTGGCAGCCGAGCAACCACCCTTGCGGTGATCGCCGGGGTCGTGGAAGCAATCGTGAACGAGAGCATCGAACGGGTCGAGTTGCCCGCGCAACCGCCCACGGCAACCTCATCGACCGACTTGGCTGACACTGTCATCGCCCGGATGGACGGCAAAGCGTTTCGCGCCGATCACGCGCTCACTCGCGACCTGTCGAAGCGGTTCGACCAATGGTCGCGCACCGTCACCGACCCGATGCAGGCGCGACTGGTGGTGCAACTCGACGCACCGTCGGGCGCGCAGGGGGTGTGGTTGCTGTCGGTGCACCTCAAGATCGCGAAGGGCAAGCTCGTGCCGATCGACGAGGCCCTGCGCGCTCCCGACACCAGCCGGGTAGCCATCGGCGTGTGGGCCCGCCTCGGGCGGCTCGTACCAGCGCTTGGCCGCGCCGACGTACGCCAACTCGGTCGCGTCGTGCTGGGCCAGGACGAATCGTGGGAGTTCATGACCGTGCTCGGACCCACGCTCGCGGCGATCGGGTTCGACGTGCGCGCTCCGGCGCTCACGCGGCGCAAGGCTCGCCCGTCGCTGCGGCTCTTTGCCGAAGCGCCTGCCGGCTCCAAGGTGGGCGCCCATCAGCTCAGCAACGTTGCCTGGTCGGTGCTGTTCGACGACATCGAGCTCACTGCGGCCGACATCGCCCGGCTCGCACGTCAGGCCCGGCCGCTACTGCAATCACACGGCCGATGGGTTGAGGTCGACCGCCTCGACCTCGAAAAGGCCGCCGCAGCACTTGCCGAACGAGCCGACATCACCCACCTCACGGGCGCCGAGATCCTGCGCCACAGCATCGGCCTCGATGGTTCGGGATTGTCCGGGCGCACCACCGTCGCGGGAAACAGCTGGGCCAACGATGTTCTGGAACGGGCCGGCGAGTTGTCGACCGATCCGGTGACCGAGCTTGCCGGGTTCGTCGGCACCCTGCGCTCGTACCAGGCCGAGGCGCTGGCCTGGCTCGGGTTCCTCGATG
>JANOKQ010000370.1:0-3286 GCA_031419375.1 Acidimicrobiaceae bacterium | reverse complement strand
GCTTCGCCGCGTTGTCGGTCCCACTCTCCGCCTCGCTCGATGCCGCGACCCCACTCGACCCTGACGACCTTGACGACCCTGGCTCTGAGGACCCCGACGACCCTGACGACCTTGACGACCCCGACGACCCCGACGACGTCGATGGTGTCGATGGTGTCGATGGTGACGGGGACGGCGCCGACGACCCTGATGGCGGCGATGACGATGACGACGGCGCTGGCGACGACGATGACTTGACCGCCGTGACGTCGCGGGTTGCGATCTTTGGTGCGCGACTGGGCTCAACCGTGGCTGTTGCCGTTGCGTCGGTGGACGCTGCCGTTGCGTCGGTGGACACGACAGCGGTCGCGGTGATCGACCCGGCGGGCGATGGCGAAGCCCCGGTCACCACTGCGATCGCTGCGGCGATCGACGTGGTCGTCCGGTTCGACGCCCAGCCGATTGGGCACCTGCACGCGACGCTCGCCGGCGTGCGGTTCATGTACGGCGTCCGGTCGGTCACTGTCGTGGCCTCGGTGCAGTACGCAGCGGCTGCAGCGGCGCTGTCCACCACGAGGGTCGAGGTGGTCGAGGCCGATCGGTACGACTCGGCCGCGCTCGACATCGCCCGTGACCATGGGTCCGCACCGCTGATCGCGGTGTTCGACGCCGGAGACGTCCCCCTCCCCGGCTTCGCCGGCGACGTGTGGCATCACTTCATCGACACGTCGGTGGCGGTCGTGCAGACCCGCCTGGTCGCCGAGAGCGTGGACTCGGCAGAACATGACCGTCGTGGCCGCAACGAGCTCGAGTTCGAGCGCGAGGTGTTGAACCCCGCGATCGGCACGGCTGGGGCCGGTGTTTTCTGCGGCTCGGGTGGCGTGCTCAGGCGCTCGGCGCTCGATGATGTAGCAACCGGCCACCGCCGCTCGCGGCGAGCGCGGCGGACTGCAGAACTGCATTGGTCGATCATCGCCAGGTCACGTGGGAACCGGATCGTCGCCCCGCGCCAACCGGTCGTGATCGCCGCCCCGATCGGGAGCGAACGGGCGATGCTGACCGATCGCCGGCGGCGCAGCGCCGCAGCGCTGGGCGTGCTCGTGTCCGCGGCAAACCCGCTGTGGCGACCCGGTTTGCGCCTGTCGGACCGCGCCGCGTACCTGGCGTGGATGCAACGTCCCCTTGCCGGGATCCGCCGCGCCGCATTCGTTTCTGTGCTGGTGGTGTCGTTCGTTGTTGGTGCTGCCCCGATTCGGCCGACGTGGGTGGGGTTGGCTGCGATCTGGTTGCCGTGGATGGTGTTGCAGTCTCTGGCGATGAAGCGGCTCAGCGGCGCCACCCTGGCGGTTGGGGTGCGAGCCCGGTGGTCGGTGCGCACCATGGGCCCTGCGTGTGCGGCGTTGTGCGGTGCTGGTCGCAGCGTCGTTGGTGGTGCGCCGCGATCCAGACGGCGAAACGGCGTCGGGAGCGCGCTCACCAACCGAATGCTGGTCCTCGCAATGGTGGGTGTTGCCGTGGTCGCCGGGCTGACTGCGGCCGACCGCTGGGTGCAGATCCTGGCTGAGTTGGAGCCGATCGAACGTGCCGGTCTGTTGGCGATGTGCTTGTGGGTCATCGCTGTCGCGCTCGATGCCGAGCGAGCGCTGGTGGCAGGTCCGAAGCTCGCCAGGCACCGTGACAGCGGCGAATCGTTGCGAGCCGTGGTCGATGGACGTGCGGCGGAACTGGCGAACGTGTCTCCGCTCGGGGCGGTGGTGCACTTCGACGATGCGGCCTCGTGCAGGTTGAACGACGTGGTCGAGTTGGTGCTCGATGTGCCCTCCGGCGGTGCGCTGCCGGTGCGCGTGGAAGCCAGGGCGGTGGTGCGCAGCGTGCGTCACGAGGGCGGTGGCGTCGAATGCGGCGTGGAGTTCGGGGGGATGTCGCGGCCGTCGGCCGACGCGCTGTACACCTACTGCGTGGTGCTCAACCGCCCGAACGCGGCCGGGGCCGACACCTCGCCCCGCTCGTCGGGTGCTGGGCCGGGTGCCGGGCCGGGTGCTGGGACGGGTGCCGGCACCGGGCGGAAAGTTCGCCGTCGCCCAGTGGTGGCAGCCGTCGAGGTGGCCGCAAGTTCGCGGCAGCGCAGCGGTGCCCTGCGCGTGCTGGGGTTGGTTGCGATCGCTGGCGTTGTCGTGGCGGCGGCCCCCTCGATCACGGCCACGCCCCCCCCCGAACCAGGTCTGGCGGGATCAATCGATGTGTTCATCTTTGTCGACCATGACGGCGATGGAGCGTTGGATCCCGCTGGCCCGACTTCGCAGGTCGGTGGGTCGGCGACGACTCAGACGACCGCACCTGTCATCAGGGAGGTCGCCGCGGCGGAAGTGGCCGTCGGCGGCCTCGACGTGGTGGCCGTGTGCGTCGCCAGCGTCGACCTGGTCGATCGCCGTCCGGCTGCCGTCGACGCGGCGAGTGCTGCCAGGTCCTCGCTCCGTGCGTCCGTGACAGCGGCCGTGGCCGAAGCCACAGTACGCCGTGACGACATCGACTCCCGGAAGTCCAACGGCGCGAGCCGCCAATCGGATTCCGATCGGCGACGCGACGCTGCGATCGTGGATCGCCTCGCCGCGAGCCAGTTGGCAGAAGTCGCCGAAGAGCGGGCCTGGGCATCGAGCACCCCATCGACCGGCGCAGCCGACGCAGCCGCCGTGCCCGGCGCGGATGTGACGCTCGTGGATGGCGACGCTCCGCAGTCAGTTGTCGTCGTCGAGGCGGCCCCGGTCACTGCAACCGACGCTGGCGGCGGGCACTACCGATTCGATGCACTCGTTGGCAGCCCGTGCCGGGTGGAGGTGCGCAACCTTCCGGCCGCACTCACCGATTCGCCCCTCGGTATCGACAACGGTGGGCTCGTTCAGATTGCTGCGGCGGGTGACGCGGTGCGCATGGCGGTCACCGAAACTGAAACCCCCGGTGGGCAGAGTGCAGTTCGTCCGGTGGAGATCGGCGACACGGTCTGGCTCGACACGGACGGCAACGGCGCGCGGAATCCCCTTGAGCCAGGGATCGCTGGAGTCGCCGTCACGCTGGCGATCGGCGACCAACGGGTGACCGTCGAGACCGATGCCGGCGGGCGCTACCGTTTCACCAGCGATCCTCAGGTCGAGCCGGGTGACGGGGTGGCGTCGGGAATCACCCAGCTCCGCCAGGGCACGGTGGCCACGATCATCTTCCCCACCACCGTGGCGTCCGCAGCCACCGGTGACCGCTCGTTGTACCTGCAACCGCCGAGTGCCGGTGCGGGTGCGGCTGCGGCTGCGGGGGG
>JANOKQ010000369.1:0-10844 GCA_031419375.1 Acidimicrobiaceae bacterium | reverse complement strand
ACGTCGTGGTCACCGCGATCACCCCGACCCCGCTCGGCGAAGGCAAGACCACCACCACCGTCGGGCTCGGGATGGCGATGAAGCACATCGGCCGCAAGGCCGTGATCAGCCTGCGCCAGCCCTCCATGGGGCCGACGTTCGGCATCAAGGGCGGAGCCGCGGGTGGCGGGTACAGCCAGGTGATCCCGATGGAGCTGCTCAACCTGCACCTCACCGGCGACTTCCACGCGGTGACAGCTGCGCACAACCTGTTGTCGGCGATGGTCGACAACCACCTCCACCAGGGCAACGAACTCGGCCTCGACATCGACAACATCACCTGGCGGCGGGTGATGGACGTCAATGACCGCTCGTTGCGCAACATCATCGTCGGCCTCGGTGGCAAGGCCGACGGCGTCACCCGCCAGACCGGCTTCGACATCACCGCGGCCTCCGAAGTGATGGCGATCCTCGCCCTGTGCACCTCGCTGGAGGACATGCGCGCCCGCCTCGGACGGATCGTCGTCGGCTACACCAAGGTCGGCGAGCCGGTCACCGCAGAACAGCTCAAGGGCGCCGGATCGATGGCGGTGATCATGCGTGAAGCGATCAAGCCGAACCTGCTGCAGACCCTCGAGAACACCCCCGTCATCGTTCATGCCGGGCCGTTCGGCAACATCGCCCACGGCAACTCCTCCATCGTCGGCGACCTGATCGGCATCCGCTCCGGCGACTACCTGATCACCGAGGCCGGGTTCGGCGCCGACATGGGGGCCGAGCGGTTCTTCAACATCAAGTGCCGCGCCTCCGGCATGGTGCCCGACGCGGCGGTACTGGTCGCCACGGTGCGCGCCCTCAAGGCCCACAGCGGGAAGTTCAAGATCGTCGCCGGCAAGCCCCTGCCGCCCGAGTTGCTCGCCGAGAACCCCGACGACGTGCGCGCCGGCGCAGCCAACCTGATCAAGCAGATCGAAAACGTCAAGGTCCACGGTGTGTCGCCCGTGGTGGCGATCAATGCGTTCCCGACCGACTTCGCCTCCGAGCACCAGGCGATCCGCGAGATCGCCGAAAGTGTCGGGGCACGCGTGGCCGTGTGCACGCACTTCGCCGACGGCGGCCTCGGTGCCACCGATCTCGCTCACGCCGTGGTCGAAGCATGTGACGAGCCGAGCACGTTCCAGTACTGCTACGACATCGACGCGACGCTCAAGCAGAAGATCGAAGCGGTTGCCACCAAGATCTACGGCGCAGCCAACGTCACCTACACCGCCGCAGCCAACACCCAGCTCGCTCGGTACGAAAAGAATGGCTTCGGCAACCTGCCGGTGTGCATCGCCAAGACCCACCTGTCGATCTCGGGTGACTCAACCCTCAAAGGCGCCCCGACCGGCCACACGCTCAACGTGCGCGAAGCCCGAGCCAGTGTTGGCGCAGGTTTCGTGTACCCGATCTGTGGCGACATGACCACGATGCCCGGCCTCGGTTCGGCCCCGGCCGCATCGATCATCGACTTCGACGAAAACGGCGAGATCGTGGGCCTGTCGTGAGCACCGCAGTCTCCGCCGACGAGTTCGAACAAACCCCCGGCGGGGCGGTGCTAATGGACGGCAACCGCCTGCGCGACGAAATCGTTGCCGGGTTGCGGGCCACCATCGACGCAGCTTCGGCAACGGCCGGCCAGCTGCTGCCGGTGTGTCTGGCAACAGTGCTCGTCGGCGACGACAAGCCGAGCCAGATCTACGTGCGGATGAAGCACAAGAAGGCCCACGAAGCGGGCATGCAATCCAAGCAGGTCGAGTTCCCGGCCACGGTGTCGCAAGCCGAGCTCGAGGACGCGATCGCCGCGCTGGCCGCCGACGCGTCGGTGCACGGCATTCTGTGCCAACTGCCGCTGCCCGCCGGCCTCGATCCCGAGCCGGTGATCGGGCTGATCCCGTTCGAAAAGGACGTCGATGGTCTCACCGAGCGCTCGATGGGCCGTCTGGTGCGCGGCCTGCCCGGCCATGTCGGTTGCACGCCCCTCGGTGTAATGCGCCTGATCGAGCGCTACGGCATCACCACCGCCGGCAAGCGTGCGGTAGTGATCGGGAGATCGACCCTGGTCGGCCTGCCTCAGGTGCTGCTGCTCGGCCGCAAAGGGATCGATTGCACGGTCACCCTCGCCCATTCGCGGACCCGCGACATGATCGAGGTGTGCCGTGAGGCCGACATCATCGTCGCCGCCGCAGGGTCGGCCAGGATGGTCACCGCCGAACACGTCAAGCCCGGAGCCGCGGTGCTCGACGTGGGCGTGTCGCGCAGCGAAGCAGGCATCGTCGGCGATGTCGACTTCGAGGCCGTACAAGCAGTCGCCGGGGCAATCACCCCGATGCCGGGAGGCACCGGCCCAATGACCATCGCCTGCCTGCTCGAAAACACCCTCGCCGCCGCCCGGATGCTTGACGCGTTCCCATCCTGACGGTCGCGTACAGAAACATGTACGTGTTTCTGGTCAATTCGTGATCGCAGGAGTAGTGTCTGAACTATGGCAACGCGACCTATCTTCTTCTCGCCAACAACGGTGCTCACTACCACCGAGGCCCGTGAGGCGGTCCCGCGTCTCGCTCAGCGCTTCCATAGGGAAGGCATTGCCGCAGGCATCGTGTACTACGGTCCGCAACGACAGCCCCACGCCGCAATCGTGCCGATCGAACTTTTGGAAGCACTTGCACCGTTCGTCGAGGACCTTGTCGTCGCGGAAGCGCTGAGGAGTCGGCGCCGAGAAGACAGTGGCGTTCGGTACTCCCTGGCCGAGCTTGACGAGATCCACGGCTTCGGCGCGGAGCGCATCGAGGAGGAAGTCGCCCAGCTTGAGCGAGATCTCGGACCCGGTTCCTGAGCGAGATCTCGCAACCGCGCTTGACGAAGCGGTCGGTAACTGTTTCCGAAGCAGCGAGTAAAGACATCGCTCGTCTCGAGCGCGAAACTCCAGGCCTCGGCGTTCGCTCTCGTGCGCTCCTCACGTTGATCGAAGCCGGAAGGCTTTCGGGCGATCCGCTCAAACTGTTGGCCTCCTACGGTGACTTGTCAGACTGTCGCAAGATCTACTTCAGCCTGCGCGGCACGGGTGCCACCCATCGCTTGGTGTATCAAGTGCTGCAAGCAGGTGGCCAAACAGTCATTGAAGTCGTGTCGGTCGTCGCCGTCGAAAACCGTGATGAGGGCTACGTGTACTTGCTCGCCGCCAACCGTCTCGGTCGCCTTCCGCCGGAGACTGAACCCAAATTGAAGCGCGTCCACCAACAGTTCATCGCCAAGCGCGCGCGAAAGAAGTAATGCCTCCGCTCCGGCGCGCAACCCAGGGCCGCAAACTGTTCCACAGGGTGAGACTGTGCCGTATGATGGAACGATGTCGAGCGTCGGGGGTTGCTGATGTCGTCGGTGCAGTCCGTTGAGCGTGCCTTTGCGATCCTGCGGGCGCTTGCGTCCGGGCCGGCTCGTGTCACCGAGCTCGCTGACCGCGTCGGCCTTGCTAAGAGCACGGTGTCACGGCTGCTGTCGACCTTGGACGAGTTGGGTGCGGTCGAGCAACTTGAGACGGGTGGCAGCTACCGGATCGGCACAGGGATGCGGGAGATCGCTGCGGCCACCCATCCGGGTCGTTCGTTGGTCGAAGCCGCCCGACCGCAGCTGATCGAGCTGTCCCGGCTCACGGGCGAAGCCACCGGCCTGTCCGTGGCCGACGGTGCCGAGATGCTCTACCTCGACCAGGTCAATCCAGATGCCGAGTTGCAGGTCCGCGACTGGACCGGAACCCGGATTCCGATGCACGCCGTTCCGTCGGGCCAGGTGGTGCTGGCCGCATTCGACGATGATCGGGTCCAGGCGTATGTGGCTGCGCCGATGGCATCGTTCACCCCGCACACGCTCGTCGACGGCGAGGCATTGCTCGCAAGGCTGGCCGAGATCCGTCGCGACGGTTACGCATGGGCGGTCGAGGAGTACGCCCCTGCGCTCAGTTCCGTCGCGGCCGGCATCCGCGACAGGTCGGCGACAGTGGTGGCATCTCTGCACATCTACGGTCCCGCATACCGCCTCCCCGGTGACCGGGACCAAAGGGTGCTGGGACAGATGGTGGCTGAGCGAGCAGCGGCGATCGTGATGGCCTGACGATGACCGAGCGGCGATACGACTACGTGATCGTCGGTGGTGGCTCGGCGGGCTCGGCGCTGGCCAACCGGCTCAGCGCCGACCCCGGCACGCGCGTCCTGGTGCTCGAAGCCGGCCGCCCAGACTCGTGGTGGGACGTGTTCATCCACATGCCTGCGGCGCTGATGTTCCCGATCGGCAGTCGGTTCTACGACTGGAAGTACGAAAGCGAACCGGAGCCGTTCATGAACGGCCGCAGGGTGTATCACGCTCGTGGCAAGGTGCTCGGCGGCTCGAGCAGCATCAACGGGATGATCTTCCAGCGCGGCAACCCGCTCGATTACGAGCGGTGGGCAGCCGATCCGGGCATGGAGACCTGGAGCTACGCGCACTGCCTGCCGTACTTCAAGAAGATGGAGGGCTGCCTCGCCGTCGGCGACCACGACACCCCATACCGAGGGGCGCGCGGCCCGCTAACCGTCGAGCGCGGCCCGTCGAAAAACCCGCTGATCAAGGCCTTTCTCGACGCGACGCAACAGGCCGGTTATCCGTCGACCGACGATGTGAACGGTTTCCAGCAGGAGGGCTTCGGGCGCTTCGACCGCAACCTGCACCGTGGCCGCCGGCTGAGTGCAGCCCGCGCATACCTCCATCCGGTGATGAACCGTCCGAACCTCACGGTCACCACCCGCGCACTAGTGAACCGGGTGCTGTTCGACGGCACCCGAGCCACCGGCGTGGAGTACACCCTGACTGCGCCAGGCCGTCGGCGGCGAACGCACACCGTTCACGCGACCGAGGTGATCTTGTGCGGAGGCGCCTTCAACACCCCGCAGCTGCTGCAGCTCAGCGGTGTCGGTAACGCCGCCGAGCTCGAGCCGCTCGGCGTGAAGATGGTGCATCACCTCCCCGCAGTCGGCCGGCACATGCAGGATCACCTCGAGGTGTACGTGCAGCACTCGTGCCTGCAACCGGTCTCCATCCAGCCGTCGATGAAGACGTGGAAGCGGCCGTTCATCGGTGCCGCGTGGTTGTTCGCTCGTCGTGGTCCGGGGGCCAGCAACCACTTCGAATCCGGCGGCTTTGCCCGCAGCAACGACGACGTCGCCTACCCGAACCTGATGTTCCACTTCTTGCCGATCGCGGTCCGCTACGACGGCACCGCGCCGACCGGTGGCCACGGCTATCAGGTGCACGTCGGGCCGATGTACTCCAACTCGCAGGGCTCGGTAACGATCACCTCGACCGACCCCAGGGTCAAGCCGGCCCTGCGGTTCAACTACCTGTCCACGCCCGAGGACGGTCGCGAGTGGGTGGAAGCGATCCGGGTCACCCGGGCGATCCTCGAACAGCCGGCGCTGGATCCCTACAACGGCGGCGAGATCTCCCCCGGGCCCGAGGTTCGTACCGACGACGAGATCCTGGAATGGGTCCGCCACGACGCCGAGACTGCGCTGCACCCGTCGTGTTCGTGCCGGATGGGAACGGGCGCCGACTGCGTGGTCGACCCGTTGACGATGAAGGTGCACGGCCTCGAAGGTGTTCGCGTGGTCGACGCATCGGCAATGCCCTATGTCACCAACGGAAACATCTATGCGCCCGTGATGATGATCGCTGAAAAGGCCGCCGACCTGATCCTCGGGGTCACTCCCCTCGCTCCGGAACACGTCCCGTTCTATCGCTCTGGAGAGACGCCGACGCCGTCGTGAGCCGCCACGCGCAGATGTCATCTTGATGACTTCTTGAGGAAATCTTCAAGGTCGTTGACGGAACCTCCGATGAACAGGAGCCGGAGGCGATTCGTCGGCCGAACGGGAGGTGACAGATGTTGACCACGACTGTCGGGTTCCTCGATGATGAGGAGACGACTCAGCTTGACGTGTTGTTGATCGAAGATGACACCGCCAGGTCGCTGCTTGACCGGCGGTGCCTGCGCTTCGGATCGCATCCTCGGGCCACCCTGCACGTCGTCCACCGGTTGATGGAGGGTCTTGACGTCCTCGCTCAACGATCGGTTGATTGCGTGCTCGTCGATCTGCCACTTCCCGATGCCAATGGACTGGAGGCGTTGACCACATTGCTGGGTCAAGAGGATTGCCCCGCGGTGATCGTGCTCACCGGCGCGGACAACGAGATCGGCCGCAGGGCGATGTCGATGGGGGCACAGGATTTCTTTGTCAAATCTGCGCTCAGTGATTCGACCATGGAGCGAGCGGTTCGTTCCGCTATCGAACGGCATCGCTACGACGTTACGCTTCGCCACGCCTACACCCAGTTGCGTCTCGAGTCGGCCCAGCGGGAAGCTGCGGAGCAGGCATTGCAGCGTGGGGATCGCCGCCTCGCAGCACTCTTCGAGCATGTCAGCGATGTGATCACGGTCATCGACGCCGATGGCACGATCGCTTCCGCCAGCTCATCGATGTCGAGGTTGTTCGGGTGGGCGCCGGAGACAGCGGTGGGTGCCAACATGTTTGACCGCATCCATCCGGAGGATCGCGACGCAGCGGCCAGTGCCCATACCTGGACGCTCGCCCGGCCCGGGCTGGTACACGCGCCCTTCACCGTCCGCCTGGGACGCGCTGATGGTTCATGGTTGGTGACCGAGGTGGTGGCCAGCAACTGGCTGCACGACCCCGCTATCGGCGGCATCGTGCTCAGCATCCGCGACATCAGTAAGCGTCTTGAAGCCGAGTCGGCGCTCCGGCGCAGCGAGGAGCGCTACCGCAGCATCGTCGAACTCGCCAACGAGGGAATCATGTCGCTGGACCTCAACGGGATGATCACGTTCGTCAATCAGCGGATGGCCGCCCTGCTCGGGTGCACCATCGACGAGGTGACCTCCGCGATGATCACCGATTTCGTGATTGACACGCCGGAAACGGCAGACGCGAACCCGCAACCGAACGGGTCAATCGGTGGTGCGGGCAAGACCGACGAGTTCCACAAACGGAGCGAGCTCACGTTCCGCCACCGGGACGGTTCGCAGGTGTCAACAACCTTGGCCACCACATCGCTCACCGACACCGACGGCAACATGGTCGGCACCTTGGCGATGGTCAGCGATGTCACCGAGCAACGGGCCCAGGACCGCGCTCTGCTCGAAGCCACGAAGCGTTTCGAACAGGCCTTCGAGTCGGCACCAGTCGGCATTGCCGTCATCGACCAGGGTGGCCGGGTGCTCGACTCGAATCCGGCCGTTCAGCAGATGCTCGGACTCGATCCGGTTGAGCTTGAATCGCTCGGCCTGCTCGAGCTCATCGGCTCCCGGCACCGCGACCAGCTCGCCGATGAGCTCGATGCGCTCGCCGCAGGCGAGGTTGGCCGGATACACGGCGACTACCAACTGCGACGAACCGACCGGTCCGCGCGGTGGGTTTGTCTCGACATCGCCGTGCTGCAGTCCGAGTCGACTCTGGGCCACGCCGTGTGTCAGATCGAAGACATCACCTCCAGAAAGACGACGGAGGAGGGGCTCTCCTATCTCGGGCTGCACGATGAGCTGACCGGCCTACCGAACCGGACCTTGTTGCACGACCGCATCACCACAGCGATGCATCTCCGCGACCGGTGCCACGACTCGATGGCCGTGCTGTTCTTGGACCTCGACCGCTTCAAGGAGATCAATGATCGCTATGGCCACCGTGCCGGGGACACCGTGCTGATTGAGGTGAGCCGGAGGCTCTTGCTGGCCACCCGCACCGCCGACACGGTTGGGCGACTGGGCGGCGACGAGTTCGTGGTGCTGCTCGACGGGCTCGCCGATCGTCACGAAGCCTTGAGTGTGGTCGAGCGGATCCGTGATGCAGTCGCTCAACCGATCAAGCTGAGCGACTGCGAGGTCGTGGTGACTGCCAGCATCGGCGTCGCATTCGCGACCCACCACCACAGCCTCGATGAACTACTCGCCGCTGCAGACACGGCGATGTACCAGGCCAAGCAGCTTGGAGGCCACTGTTTCGAGGTGTGCGCCGACAGCTGAACCCGGCGTGACCCGGGTGGCATCCTTCGGTCATCTTGCCCACAGCAGAGCAGGGGTTTCCAGTACCACCTTGACTCGCTGGATGAAGGCCGCAGCATCGGCACCATCGATCACCCGGTGATCGAACGAGCTCGACAGGTTCATCATCTCCCGCGGCAGCAGCACCCCGTCGATGTACACCGCGCGGGTGGAGATCTTGTTGACCCCGACGATTGCCACCTCGGGGGCATTGATCACCGGGGTCGACACGATTCCGCCGAGGGCACCGAGGCTGGTGATCGTGATCGTCGACCCGTTGAGCTCCGGCAGGGTGATCGTGTTGCTTCGCGCCGCCTCCGATAGCCGGGCGACTTCGGTAGCTGCCGACCACAGGTCGTGGCCGCCGGCCGAGCGCAGCACCGGCACCATCAGGCCGCGTGGTGTTTGCACGGCGATACCGAGGTGCACCTCACGGTGGCGGTTGACCACCCCGGCCTCGTCGTCGAAGCGGGCATTCATCTCCGGATGATCGCCGACGGCGATGACGACGGCCCGGATCAGTAACGGCAACACCGTCAGCTTGGGCCGCACCTCACCCCCCGCCGTCGAGTTGAGGTGACGGCGGAACCGTTCGAGTTCGGTCATGTCCACCTCCTCGACATAGGTGAAGTGCGGAATCCGCCGCTTCGCGGCCTGCATCCGCTCGGCGATGTTGCGCCGCAGCCCGATCACCTTGATCACCACGATCTCGTCGTCGTCGCCGTCGTCGCCGCCGCCTTCGAGCGCGGCTGGCCGCACCGCGGTCGCTGTACGGGCTGTCAGCGCGGCATCGAGATCGGCATGCACGACCCGACCCTGGGGGCCGCTGCCGGACACGCCGGCCAACTCGATCCCCAACTGCCGAGCACGCAGCCGGACCGCCGGAGCAGCAAGCGTCCCACCCCCAACTACGGGCGGTACGGGCACGGGCGGTACGGGGACGACCTCGTCAGCCACCGGCTCATCAGGAACGGGTGCGGCCATGTCAGGCGCGTCCGTGTCGGGTCCGGGCGTGAAGCGGACCAGGTCGGCACCGATGGCGACGGTGTCCCCGGCTTCTCCGGCCAGCCACGTGACGGTTCCGGTCAGCGGCGCGTACAGCTCGATGGTCGCCTTGTCCGACATCACCTCGGCGATCACGTCGTCTTCGGTGACGGTGTCGCCGACGGCCACGTGCCACTCGACGATCTCTGCCTCGGCCACTCCTTCGCCGACGTCGTGCAGCTTCATCGTGTACTCGCTCACGTCAGCCCTCCATCGCCCGTCGCAGAGCCGCGCCCACCCGGGCCGGGCCGGGAAAGTAATCCCACTCCTGGGCGTGCGGGTACGGCGTGTCCCACCCGGTGACCCGCTCGATCGGTGCTTCGAGCGAGTGAAAGCAGCGTTCCTGCACCGTCGCCATCAGCTCAGCACCGAAGCCGCTCGTGCGTGTCGCCTCATGGACGATGACGCATCGCCCGGTTTTGCGGACCGACTCCTCGATCGTGGCGGTGTCGAGCGGCAACAACGTGCGCAGGTCGATGATCTCGGCGTCGATACCGCTCTCGTTGGCCGCCGCCTCAGCGACGTACACCATCGTGCCGTACGCCAACACGGTGACATCGGCGCCCTCGCGGCGAACCGCGGCCTGGCCGAGAGGAATGCGGTAGTAGCCGTCGGGAACCAGGCCGAGTGGATGATCCGTCCATGGCACCACCGGTCGATCGGGATGGCCATCGAAGGGGCCGTTGTACAACCGCTTCGGCTCGAGGAAGATCACCGGATCGTCGTCTTCGATTGCCGCGATCAACAAACCTTTCGCGTCGTACGGCGTGGACGGCATCACCGTCTTCAGACCGCACACGTGAGTGAACAATGCCTCAGGGCTCTGGCTGTGCGTCTGGCCGCCGTGGATACCGCCGCCGCAGGGCATCCGCACCGTCAGCGGGGCGGTGAACTCCGCCCCCGAGCGGTAGCGCAGGCGGGCCGCCTCGGAGAACAGCTGGTCGAGGCCGGGGTACACGTAATCGGCGAACTGGATCTCGGCCACCGGACGAAGCCCGTAGGCGGCCATCCCCACGGCTACACCGACGATGCCGCCCTCGGCGATTGGGGTGTCGAACACGCGATGCGAGCCGTACGCGCGCTGCAATCCCTCGGTGCAACGGAACACACCGCCGAAGTAGCCGACGTCCTCGCCGAACACCACGACGTTGTCGTCGCGGCCGAGCATCACGTCCATCGCCGATCGCAAGGCGACGTTCATCGCCATGCGCGTCGCCGGCACGGCTTCGGCGGACGGCGAATCTCGGTGATCAGGCGCGATCGTCACGGCTGGTTCTCCCCCGCTCGCATCTCCCCCAACTGCTCACGGAGGTGCGCCGGCATCTCGGCGAACACATCGTCGAAGATCGACTTCGAACTTGCCAGACGACCGTCGAGCAGCGTTCCGTACCCTTCGGCTTCCCTCGCGGCGGCGAGCACCTCGGCATCGACCTCACGTTGAATTGCGAGGTTCTGATCCGCGTTCCATTCGCCGGTCCCGATCAGGTGGGCTGCAAGCCGGTCGATTGGATCGCCGAGCGGCCACGCCTTCCATTCATCAGTGGGGCGGTACTTCGACGGGTCGTCGGAGCTGGAGTGGGCAGCGGTGCGGTAGGTGACCCACTCGATGAGCGTGGGGCCGTGGTTGGTGCGGGCCCGCTCGGCCGCCCACCGGGTGGCAGCCACCACGGCGAGGTAGTCGTTGCCGTCCACGCGC
>JANOKQ010000368.1:0-3509 GCA_031419375.1 Acidimicrobiaceae bacterium | reverse complement strand
CCTCGCCGGTATGGCCACGGGTGTGTGGTCGGGCTTCGACGAGATCGCCAACGCCTGGCGGCCACGGGCCGTCGTCGAGCCCACCGGCTCGCTCGATCGCCAGCAGTGGCACGAGGCAGTGCGGCGGGCGCGGGCGTGGATACCCGAGCTGTCGGCGCTGGACTTCTAGTGTCAGTCCCTAGAATTGCTCCGCTCACCCGTCGCCGACAAAGCTGCATCCCGCGCTGTTGCAGGTGTACCGAGCGCTTGGAAAGGACACACTCCCTCGTGGATATGGATTCGCCCGATACATCGATGGCCGACGCGCCCGTTGCCCTGCCTGGGTCGAGCATGCGCCGTCGGCTGCTCGGTGCCGGCATCGTCGGTCTTGCGGGAACGCTGTTGCCGTCGCTGGTAGGCCGTGCCGGCGCCACGGCTCCCGATGAAGCCGCACCGACCACTACCGCCCCGCCGCAACGCCCCACCGCCAAGGACATCCCGCTCTTGCAGGGCGCCCAGATGGTGGAGTTGGCCGCCGTCGAGCTGTACGCCGTCGCACTTGCCGCTGGCGGCGTGGGCACCGTGTTGACGTCGGTGCTCGCGACAGCCCACGACGCACACCTGGCGTATGCGCAGGCGCTGTCGGCGATGCTGTCCACCGATGTTCGCGACTCGCCGACCGCCGACGTGGTCAAAACGCTTGCCCCCGGCTTCGGCGCTGGCAACAACGTCGAGACCGCAACCGCAGCTCACGAACTGGAGGCGGCGCTGGTGGCAACCCACACCGAGACCATCGACAAGCTGCTGAGCACCGATGCGGCGGCCCTGATCGCCTCGATCATGATCGTCGAAGCCCGCCATTCGCTGGTGTTCGGCCAGATCGCCGGGATCGCCGACCTCGATGAACTCATCTTCACCGACACCGACCCGCTCACACCGGAGAATGGGTGACCACGATGAACCGCCAACGTACGACCGCTGACCTAACGGTCGCCAACGCGCTCGATCTCCGCCGGGCCGCCCGTGCCAATAGCATCGCTGCCGCAAACGAGACGCGGGCGATGGGCACCGCCATGCGCGCGCTGTTCGAGTCACCGGCGGCATCCGAGCAGCGCCAACACGCCCTGCTGGGACGCCGCCGATTCCTGCAACTCGGCGGCTTCAGCGTGGCCACGGCTTCGGTCATCGCCGCGTGCGGTGGCACCGAAGCAACCGGCATCGCCCGCGTCGGGGTGGCACCCACCACCACGGGCCTCCCCTCCGACCCGGCGGTCACCGATGTGGTGCTGTTGCGTACCGCGGCGTCGCTCGAATATTCGGCGATCAAGGTGTACGACGCCGTGATCGGCAACGCCGACCTGCTCGACCCGGCGTACGACGACATCGCCAAACGGTTCCGCGACGATCACGCCGGTCATGCCGCCCTGTTCGACAAGCTCACCGTCGATGCCGGCGGGACCGCGTGGGGGTGCAGCAACGAGCGCATCGACAACCTGTTGGTGGCCCCGGTGCTGCGCGCCATTCTCGGCGGCCCGGCCACCGACGATTTGGCTGTGACGCCGCCGAGCGACGATGTCCGTCGCGACGTGCTCAACTTCGCTCACGGCCTCGAAACCCTCGCCGGTTCCACGTACCAGGCGTTGATCCCGGCGCTGTCGCAGCCGGCGCTGCGCAAGGAAACCATCGTCATCGGCACGCACGAGGTCCGTCACGCAGCACTGCTCGCCCTGGCGATCACTGGTTCGCCGGCTGGCATCGTGCCGCCGGCCGAGGCCCCTGCCGATCCGCCGCCGATTCCAACGGTGTACGCGATCCCCGGCCGGTTCGGTTCGCTCGGAGCGGTCAACGTGGTGCTCGGCGTCGAGAACGCCGAGGGCAACCGCTCGGTGTTCACACTCGAGACCCCAAGCCTCAACACCTTCGTTTTCGAGTCCGACAGCCCCTCCTGCTGAGGCGCCCCGCGCCGACAGTGCGGTACCGACGACACCCGGTCGTACACTGCCGCCGACGGTGAGTCGGTCGGGTGACCGCGGCACGGGGTCGGGCAACCGGCGACCATGTCGAGGAAAGTCGGGACTCCACAGAGCAGAGTGCTGGCGCGAGCCAGGTCGGGGCGACCTGACGGCAGTGCAACAGAGAGAGACCGCCGATGGATCAGCTTGCTGGTCACAGGTAAGGGTGAAACGGTGCGGTAAGAGCGCACCAGCGTGCGGAGCGATCCGTATGGCTCGGTCAACCCCACTCGGAGCAAGACCAAGCAGAAGGTACGGGCGGCTCGTCCGCTGCTGGAAACAGCAGCAGCCTTCGGGTAGGTCGCATCAGAGGGATGGTCACCAGCGCCGCAAGGCGCGACAGAATCCCGCTTACAGACCGGCTCACCGTCACCATGTCGGCTCACAGAATGTCGAGAAATGCACCGCTACGGTGCATTTTTCGACACCCGGCCGCTCCACCAACGAAAAGCCGCCAGCGGGTCACAACGGCGTGAGTTGGCGGAGTTCGCCTGTGGCGACGAAGTGCTTGCGACGGGCGGGGTCGCGCAGGCCGAAGGTGCGTACGCACCACCACAGCATGGCCAGGCCGACGAGCTCGAAGCCGACGTTCCACCACCCCCGCTCCACCAGCGGCAGCGGGGCGTCGCCGAAGCCACCGGTGAACGGCCACCAGAACACATCAGTGTTGGTAAACGCCCCATCGAACACGTTGTGCAACAGGACCCCGATCGGAATTGCGAGCAGTTTCTTGCGGATCGGCCGCCGCCCCAAAGTCACGGCCATCGCCACCACCATCAGCCCAACCGCCCCGGTCACGCTGTGTAACACCCTGGCCCCGCCGAAGGGGGCGTCGATCACGTCGACGACCAGTGCGCCGAGGATCAGCGGGCGGTAGTCGAATCGCGGGTCACGGAAGACGAAATGGATCGACACCACCGCCGTGGCGATGAACCAGAAAAACATTGGCGCTCAGACGACGAGCGGTCGCCCGCAATGCGGGCATTCGCCCATCCCAGTCTTGGATTCGGCGATCACTCGTTCGAACTCCATCTGCGACAGGTCCATGTGGCACCCGGTGCAGGTGTGCCGCTCCAGCGTGGCGAACCCGACCGAACCATGCTGTTTGCGGGTCGCGGCATACAGGGTGCGGTCGGCGTCAACGAGGGCCTCGGCGGCAGCCTCGCGCTGCGCGCGAACCGCCGACTCCTCGTCGGCCATCGCGGCGAGGACCGCATCAAGCGCAGCCTGGGCGCCATCGAGGCGTTCCTGTACCGGCGGCCGCTCGATTGCCAGTGCGGCGAGCGCATCGTCGGCGACCGATTGCTGCTCCATTGCCTCGAGCTCCACGTCATCGAGTGCGCCGTGTTTGGCCTTCAGCGCGTCGATCTCGTGCATCAACGCCTCGGCCTCACGGGGAGCGATGATCGTCTTCAGCTGCATCTCGAGCCGGGCCTGCTTGCGGTCGAGTTCGGCACCGGACGCCTCCAGCGACTCGATCGACGCCAACGCGGCAGCGATCGAAGCCCAGTGCGCGGC
>JANOKQ010000367.1:0-4095 GCA_031419375.1 Acidimicrobiaceae bacterium | reverse complement strand
TCGCCCTGCTGTTCGTCGTGTTCGACGTGGAGGCCGTGTTCATCTTCCCGTGGGCTACGCAACTCGAGCGTTACGGCGGGTTTGGCCTCGTCGAGATGGGTATCTTCGTCTTCGTCCTGCTCCTTGGCCTCGTGTACGCGTGGCGCAAGGGCGTACTGCGCTGGGTGTAAACCACATGGGTCTTGTCGACAAAGGGCGGATGCCCAAACCACTCACGTCCCTGTTCAACCTGGGGCGCTCCTACAGCTTGTGGGTGTACCAGTGGGGTCTCGCGTGTTGTGCGATCGAGATGGGCGCCGCTTTCGCGTCGCCTCGCTACGACGTCATGCGTCTCGGCGTGATCCCGTTGCCGGCTAGCCCCCGCCAGGCCGACCTCGTGGTGGTCAGCGGTACCGTCACCGACAAGATGGCCCCGGCGATCAAGCGGCTGTACGAGCAGATGCCCGAGCCGAAGTACGTCATCTCGATGGGGTCGTGCGCCAACTGTGGCGGCCCGTACTGGGATAGTTACTCGGTCACCAAGGGCGTCGACCAGATCATCCCGGTCGACGTGTACGTCCCCGGATGCCCGCCGCGCCCGGAAGCGTTGCTCGAAGGTGTCGTCTTGCTCCAGCAGCGGATCAAGAACGAGGACATGGGTGCGCGTTGGCGCGGCGAGGGCACCAAACCGCTCGTGCGCGAACCGATCGTGGTCGGCGGTGGTCGCATTGAGTGACACCGCAACCCCCGAAACGCTGGCGCTTCCGGGCGACGGACTACGCGAACGCATCGTCGCACAGTTGCGCGATGCGCTCGGTGAGGGCTTGGTCGATTCGCTGGTGAAGCCTGGCGACGATGTCTGGGTGCGGGTCGCCCCCACGTCGTGGCGCGCCGCAGGCGTCGCGTTGCGCGATGTGGTCGGGTGCGAGTCGTTCAGCTTCCTGTCGGCGATCGATTGGATGCCGAGCCCCTATGGCCGCGGGGAGGACGATCCAACGGCCCCCCCGCCCGAGCGCAGCACGGAGATCAAGCAGGGCTACGCCGGCGGGGACACCCGGATGCAGGTGTTCGCCAGGGTCACTAACGTCACCGAGCACTTCGGGGTCACCGTCAAAGCCGATGTACCCGACGACCAGGCTGCCGTCGACAGTTGGACCACGGTGTACGCCGGAGCGAACTGGCACGAACGCGAGGCCCACGAGATGTTCGGGATCGGCTTCAACGGCCACCCCGATCTGCGCAACATGTACCTGCCCACCGAGTTCGAGGGGTACCCGTTGCGCAAAGACTTCCCGCTCCTAGCGCGCATGGTGAAACCGTGGCCGGGCATCGTTGACGTCGAACCTCTTCCGGGCGAGCCCGAAGAAGCCACACCCGCCGAAGAGGTGGCCCCAGAATGACGGACCTCGTCGATCGCCAAAAGCTCAGCTACATCGCCGCGCAAGCCGCCGACGCCCGACTCAACGTCGAGCTCGAAACCGAGGGCATGACCCTCAACATCGGCCCGCAACACCCCGCCACGCACGGCACGTTGCGGATCATCGTCCGCCTCGACGGCGAGCAGGTGGTGTGGGCCGACCCGTCGGCCGGATACATGCACCGCGGCTACGAAAAGCTCACCGAAGTCCGCACCTTCCCGCAGGTGACCACGCTCGTCAACCGCATCGATTGGCTGGGTAGCTTCGCCAACGAGGTGCCGTTCATCCTGGCCGCCGAAAAGCTGATGGATGTCGAGGCGCCGCCGCGGGCCCAGTGGATTCGCACCATCTTGTTCGAGCTCAGCCGCATCGCCAACGTGTCGCTGTTCCTCGGTGATCTTGGCGTGCAGCTCGGGGCGATCACCCCGGTGTTCATGGCGTTCCGCGACCGCGAGTACGTGCTCAACCTGATCGAGAGCGCGACCGGTGGCCGGTTCCACCCCAACTTCGACCGCATCGGCGGCGTCAAAGAAGACCTGCCGAAAGGCTGGATCGACGAGACCCGTCAGGTGATGAAGAAGTTGCGCAACTTCTGCGACGAGATGGAAGACTTGCTGTTCGGCAACGCCATCTTCCAGACCCGCACCCGCGGAATCGGCGTGATCCCCGCTGCGGTGGCCCAGCAGTACGGGCTCACCGGGGCCAACCTGCGTGCCAGCGGTGTCGACTGGGATCTGCGCCGCGACCAGAAGATCGCGCTTGCCTACGACCAGGTCGATTTCAAGGTATGGACGCACCCCGATGGCGACAGCTTCGCCAGGTGCTGGCTGCGGTTGCAGGAAACCCGCGAGGCCACCAAGATCGTCGACCAACTGCTCGATGGCATCCCGGCCGGCCCGGTGATGGCCAAGGTGCCGCGCATCATCAAGGTGCCAGAGGGCGAGGCGTACGTCAGCACCGAGAACCCGCTCGGCGAAATGGGCTACTACGTCATCAGCAAAGGCGATCTCGGCCCGTTCCGGGTCAAGATCCGTACGGCCAGTTTCAACAACATCTCGGTCGTGCCGTGGGTGCTGCGCGGTGTGTACGTGCCCGACGTGATCACGATTCTCGCCTCGCTCTACTTCATCCTCGGAGACATCGACAAGTGATCCTCGCCGTTGATCTTCCCTACTGGGCACAATCGTTGCTGCGTGTGCTCGGTGGCACCGTCGCGGTGCTGCTCCCGGCGGGCACCATCGTGTACCTGTTCCTGTTCAAGATGATGAGCTTCATGCAGAGCCGCCTCGGCCCGATGGACGCCGGCCCCTACGGGTCGATGCAGCTCATCGCCGAGGTCGGCAAGTGGCTGCAAAAAGAGGACATCCAGCCCGAAAAGGCCGATATCCGCATCTTCAAGATCGCCCCGCTGATCGTGCTCGTCAGCACGTTCCTGCTCGTGGCCGTCGTCCCGTTCGGCCCCGATGCCTACTTCACCGACTTCGAAGCAGGGATCTTCTACGCCCTTGCGGTCAGCTCGGTCAGCGTGCTCGGCATCCTTATCGCCGGGTGGAGCAGCGCCAACAAGTACTCCCTGCTCGGTGGCTTGCGCGCCGCCGGTCAGTTGATCGCCTACGAACTGCCGATGGTGCTTGCCGTCGTCGGTGTCGTCATCCAGGCCGGCACGATGAACCTGCAGGGCATCGTCGAGCGCCAAAACGGCGGGTCGATCTTTGGCTGGGACGGTCTCGGCAACCCATACATCCTCACCCAGTTCACCGGGTTCATCATCTTCATGATCGCCGTGCAGGCCGAGCTGACCCAGGCCCCGTTCGACATGCCGATCGCCGAGAGCGAACTTGTGTCGGGGTACATGACCGAGTACTCCGGGCTTCGCTTCCTCATCTTCTTCATCGCCGAGTTTGCCACCGTCGGGGTGTTCACGCTGATCGCCAGTGTGTTGTTCCTCGGGGGCTGGGGCATCCCGTTCGCCTGGTTCGGATGGGACACCATCGACGACATTGATGATTGGATGAACGTGGTCGGCCCGCTGATCATGGTCACCAAGATGCTGGTGCTGTCATTCATCATCATGTGGGTGCGTTTCAGCTATCCGCGCCTGCGTGAAGACCAGTTGCAGCGTTTCGCCTGGAAGGTGCTGATTCCCGTGTCGCTCGTCAACATCATGTTCACTGCGGTCTTGAAGGTCGTGTTCTGATGGGTCTCGTCAAGGACTTCTCCAACGGTTACCTCAAAGGGCTCGGCGTCACGCTGAACACCTTCGTGCAGACCGTCAAGCCGCGCAAATTCGGCGGTGGTGCGGCGACCGTTCAGTACCCGCACGAAAAAGAGGCACCTCCGATCCGTGCTCGCGGGGTGATCGCGTTGCGCGAGGACAACTGCACGTCGTGCATGCTCTGCGCGCGCAGCTGCCCCGATTGGTGCATCTACATCGAAGGCCACAAAGAGCTTGCTCCGCCCCGCCGTGCCGGTGGTGCCCCGCGCAAGGTCAACAAACTCGACCAGTTCGACATCGACTACGCGCTGTGCATGTACTGCGGCATCTGCGTCGAGGTGTGCCCGTTCGATGCGCTGTTCTGGAGCCCCGAGTACGAGTACAGCGAACCGAGGATTGCGGATCTGCTGCACGACAAGACCAAGCTCGGTGAGTGGATGGAAACGGTACCGGAGGCACCCGAGCTGGAAGCCGGCGCCGACA
>JANOKQ010000366.1:0-8239 GCA_031419375.1 Acidimicrobiaceae bacterium | reverse complement strand
AGCGACTTCCCCACCCGCCACAACTACATACTTGCGCTGTGGCAGTCCCACTTCGAGCCCATCTTGGCCGGTTGGGTCGGTGAGCTCGGGGTTCCGATCCTTCGCGAACGTGAGGTGGTGGGCTTCGCGCAAGACGACTCCGGCGTCGATGTCGAGATCTCCGACAACACGTCGATGCGAGCGGAGTATCTCGTCGGCTGCGACGGAGGACGCAGCCTGGTCCGCACGACAGCCGGCATCGACTTCGCCGGCCTGGATCCCTCGACCACCTGGATGATTGCCGAGGTCGAGATGGACACCGAACCGGAGTTCGGGTTCCGTCGCGACAGCGTCGGCACCCATGCCCTCGGTCGGGCCGGGGACGGGGAGTCGGTGCGGGTTGTGCTCACCGAACGACACGTCGACCACACGGGCGACCCCAGTATGGGCGAGCTTCGTGACGCACTCGTCGCCGTGTACGGCACGGACTACGGGCTTCGCCACGCCCGCTGGATCTCCAGGTTCACTGACATGACGCGCCAGGCGGTGTCGTATCGCGACGGCCGTGTGCTGCTGGCGGGGGACGCCGCACACGTGCATCCCCCGCAGGGCGGCCAGGGTCTCAACACCGGTGTGCAGGATGCCGTGAACCTGGGCTGGAAGCTGGCCCAGGTGGTCAACAGGACGTCACCCGAGAGCCTCCTCGACACCTACCACACCGAACGGCACCCGGTCGGTGCACGGGTGTTGCACAACACCATGGCGCAAGTCGCGCTCAGCAGCCCCGACGACCGCCATCAGGCCCTGCGCGACATCATGACCGAACTGCTTGGCATGGACGAGCCGCGCCGGCGCATCGCCGCGATGCTCTCCGGTCTCGACATCCACTACGACGTTCACCCCGACGGTGGAGACGGGCACCCGCTGCTCGGGCGGCGCATGCCCGATCTCGACGTGCAGACCGCTGATGGGCCCACGCGCGTCTTCACCCTGCTGCACGACGCCCGGCCCGTGCTCCTCAACCTCGGTGAACCCGGCGGTTTCGACATTTCTCCTTGGGCGAATCGAGTCCGGTTCGTCGACGCCGAGCATGCCGGCGTGTGGGAGCTCCCGGTGCTTGGCGTGGTCCCTGCTCCCCCGGCCGTGTTGATCCGACCCGACGGACATGTCGCCTGGGCGGGAAACCTCGCGGACCCAGCACTACCTCAAGCCCTCGCGACCTGGTTCGGAGCGGCCAATCCGGCGGAGGCCTCCGGTTCGGCTCAGACCGGCTGACAGGTCGGGCAGAAGTAGCACGGTCGGCCGCCAAGGTCGACGGTTTGGATCGGCGTGGTGCAGCGGAGGCACCGATCCCGGTGGTACACGTAGGTGGCCTCGCCCCGGCGCAGTCTCCGGTCGCGCGGGAGGTCAACCTCACCGCGTTCGACGGTGACGATCCGGTTGTCCTTCACGCCCTGGCGCAACATCGCCGTGATCGTCGACCAGAGATCCTCGAGCTCCGCACGGTCGCAGGCGCTACCCGAACGCGACGGGTGGATGCCGTGCGCGAACAGCGCTTCGGCGCGGTACACGTTGCCGACCCCGCACATCACCGTTTGATCGAGCAGCAGCGCACCGATCGCCTGCTTGCGGGCGAGGATGCGGTCAACAGCTCGTTGCGGTTGTGCGTCGCGGCGCAGCGGGTCTGGGCCGAGCCGGGCCACGATCGCGTCGCGTTCGATCGATGTGTCGATGCTGCACGCCATCGGCCCGGCCAGGTCGATCGTCGCCGCATCGCCCGAGAGCCGCATCCGTACCTCGCCGATTGGGTCCGGTATGTCGCTGCCGAGGCTGACCCGAAACTTCCCAAACAAGCCGAGGTGGACGTGCCCCACATACCCGTTGGCCCACCAGTAGAACAGGTGCTTGCCGTACGGCTCGATCCGGTCGAGCACCACGCAGTCGACGAGCGCCGCATCGGCGAAGCGTCCCTGCGGCGAACTCACCGCAACCGGCCTGCCGCGCAACAGCTTCTGATGGTCGCGCGCGATGCGGTGAATCGTGTGTCCCTCAGGCATGGTGCCCGTGAGGGTACGGCATGCGGCTGTGGGTGCGCGGATGTTGTCGTGCGTTGGGTTGCTGGTGCCGGTGTGGGAGGCGAGGCGATACCATCGGCGGCGCTGTGGACCTTCGCATCGACGCCGACGAGCTCTCGACGTGTGTGAGCTGTGGGCTGTGTCTGCCGCACTGCCCCACGTTCCGGGCTACGGGCGAGGAGGCGTTGTCACCCCGTGGCCGGATCGCGGCAATGCGTGCCGTGCAGAACGAAAGTGCACCGGTGACCGACGAGTTCGTGTCGTTCATGGAGACCTGCGTGCAGTGCCGCGGCTGCGAACCGGCCTGCCCGAGCGGTGTGCCGTTCGGGCATCTGATGGAGTCGACTCGGACCACGCTGGCTGCCGCGCACCGCATCACCCCGTGGTGGCAGCGTGTCGGTTTTGCCGCGCTTGCTCACCATCGACTACTGCTCGTCGGATCGACCCTGCTCGCCGTCGCCCAGCGGTTACACCTGGTTCCTCGTCGCCTCGGCCTTGCGAGATTGCCCCTGCGTCGACCTCCCCGGGTGGCGGCTACCGGCACCGATGTGTGGCTGTTCACCGGATGCGTGATGGATGCCTGGTTGCGCGAGGTGCACCACGCCACCGCTCGTGTTCTGACCGCGATCGGTGTCAGCTACCAAGCTCCGGGCCCCGGGGCGAGCTGTTGTGGGGCGCTGCACGTTCACGCTGGGCTCCACGAGCAAACCGTCGAGCTGGCGCACCGAGTGATCGCGTCGATGCCGGGCGATGCTCCCGTCGTGGTCAATTCCGCCGGGTGCGGTGCGGCGCTGAAGGACTACGGGCACCTGCTCGGGACCCCGGCTGCTGTTGCGTTCTCCGCCCGCGTTGTCGACGTGCACGAGTTCGTCGCGGCCAACATCGACAAGCTGCCCGAGGTGCGCCGCCTCGACGAGCGTGTCATCGTGCAGGACCCGTGCCACCTTCGTCACGTGCAGCGAACCCACCTTGCGGTCCGTACGGTGCTCGGGGCGGTGGCCGATCTCGTCGAGCTCGACGATGACGGCCTGTGCTGCGGCGCGGGTGGTGCCTATTCGGCGATGCAGCCCGAGCTGGCCGGGGCGATTCGTGAACGCAAGCTTGAATCGCTCGCTCGTGCCGGCGGATCGGGGATGTTGGTGGCGAGTGGGAACCCGGGGTGTGCCATGCACCTGCAGGCGGTCGGCGTGCGGGTGCGCCATCCGCTGGAGATCGTTGCCGAGGCGCTCGGATGAGCCAGCCCGGAGCGTTCGATGACCTGGCTGCGAGGTTGCAGGCCATCGTCGAGGATCTCGACGACCGCTCGTTCACCATCCTCCGCGAGGCCGCCGCCGCTCGATCAGGCCGGCCGGCCGACGACAAACGGCTCACCCAGGCACGACGAGCGATCGAAAAGGCCATTCGCCTTCTCGGTGATACCCCGACCGACGACGACTTGTAGTTCCGCTCCCGTCGGCATCGGAGTGTTGAGCGCCCACCCGGGTGCGCGCCCAACACTCGGGTAGACGCTGTGCACTCGGATGGCTCGCCGGGACTCGGATGGCTCGCGTGGATCGGTGGCTGGGATTATTGGGCGGTCAGGGGCGGAGGGTGACGGGGGTGCCGACGGCGAGGGGGCCGGGGGTTACTGCTCGGGCGTAGACGCCGAGGTTCTGGTCGAGGTCGGCGACGATGTGGCGTAGGATCTGGCGATCGGCGGGGAGGTCGGGGGTGACCTGGCGGGTGACCATCACGCATCTGGGACAGGGGGCGATCACCTCCAGCTCGACGTGTCCGATTGTCACGCGTCGGCCTGACCAGGCGAACTCGGGGTGACCGGGCTGGTCCCCGGTGTCGATGACGATGTTCGGCCGGAAGCGGCGGACGTCGATGGTGCTGTCGGGCAGCGCCTCGCTCAGGGTTCGCAGGGCAGAGGTGGTCATCACCAGCAGCGGGTACGCATCGAGGTACGTGCCGGGCGGCGATTCGAACTCCATGATCTCGGGCGGGAAGATCGAGAAATCGGGCAACGGCTCCCCAGCCTCGCGTCCGAAGATCGCCCGGAGCTCGGTCATCGGGTCGTCGCTATCGGGGCGTCCACGCCGGTAGTGATCGAGATCGGACGCGGGCTGCAAAGGCATCAGCGTCACTCGGTGGTCGAGCGCCTGTGAGATCCGGGCGTGCACGGCGGGATCGTCGGAGCGGACTGTCGATCCGTCGGGCAGCGTGACCAGCACGGCAGCGGCGGCGGAAGCACCGTCGGCGTAGGTAGCGGCGAACTGCATCAGCTCACCGATCTTCTTCGCGCCGCGGATACCGCCACGTTCGTCGTCGCGGACCGCCCAGCAGCGATCGCCGACCATCCCGGAGGCAGTGAGATCGGCGTGTTCGACGGTGACGCCGACCATCGACTTGACGGGGTGCTGCCACAACTCGGCGACGTGCATCTTGGCTCCTCCAGCGTGATCGTGCTGACCGACTCTACGGGGCGAAGGAGTTGAGGGTGTCGATCAGGGCTCGCATGCCGCTATGGCCGTGCTTGGCCGCGGTGAAGCCGATGCGGTGCAAATGCAGCCGGTCGGCCTCACGCCGTTCCGGCTCGCGGGCCTCGATCCGCCCGATCGTGCCACGCGCACACAGGTGGCTGAATCGTTCGTTCAACACCTCGAGCTGCTCGTCTGTGATTGGGTGGTGCAACCGCACCACCAGCTGATCGCCCACGTAGCGCAGCGAGTCGTAGTTGGCGTAGAACCGCAGGATCTCGTCGGCGGCAACCTGGCAATTGTCGGTCACGAGGTACAGGTCGGTGTCGCCGGCGGCGACCAGACCGCGACGGACGAGCTGTTCTTCGACGAAGTCGTGCACTGTCTCCCAGTACAGGTCGCCGGGCGTGTCGAGGAACACGATCGGCACCGGAGCACCCTTGCCGGTCTGGGTCAGGGTCAGCAGCTCGAATGTTTCGTCGAGGGTTCCGAACCCGCCGGGCAGGCAGACGAACCCGCGGCTTTCCTTGATCAGCATCAGTTTGCGGGTGAAGAAGTATTTCATGCTGACGTACTTGGCGTCGCCGGCGATGACCGGGTTGGCACCCTGCTCGAAGGGCAGCCGGATCGAGACACCGATCGATTGATCGCGCCCGGCACCCTCCATCGCCGCCTGCATGATCCCTGGCCCGGCTCCGGTGATGACCATCCACCCGGCGGCTGCCAACGACGCGGCGACATCGCGCGCCTGCACGTAGAGCGGGTCGTCGGCACGGGTGCGCGCCGAACCGAAGATCGACACCTTCGGGGTCTCGCGGTAGGGGGAGAACATCTCGAACGCCTCGGCCATCTCGTCGAGTGCCGCACCGGTGATCTTCAGATCGATGGTTGCCGGCTGCTGCTCGAACAGCTCCGCCATCGACGCCACCATGTGCAGGGCGACGCGGCGGTCGCGGTTGCTCGTCAGCGCAGCCACGGAGTCGCGTAGGCGATCCCACGGGCTCGTCTCGGCCGGCGGGGGCAAGGACTCGACATCGTCATCGACGACGAGGTTGCCGCCCGGATCGACATTGACCGGATCGACATTGACCTGATCGGTTGCGCCGGTCGACGGCGAGGGGTCGGCCGGTCTGATCGCGGTCTCCTCCGGTCCGGTGGTCATCTCACCCGGCTCGGAGCTCGCCGGCTTTGGCGGTCAACGCATCGAGCAATTCGTCGAAGCTCTTCTGGAAGCTGCTCACACCCTCGCGTTCCAATCGATCGGCGACATCGTCGAGGTCGATGCCAACCTCGCGCAGCCCGCTCCAGGTTGCCCGGGCCTCGTCGACGTCGACATCGACTCGGCGGGCGAGGGTGCCATGGTCGGCAAAGGCAACGATTGTGGCGTCGGGCAGGGTGTTGACGGTGTCGGGGCCGATCAGTTCGTCGACGTACAAGGTGTCGGGGTACGCCCGGTTCTTGGTTGAGGTGCTCGCCCACAGGGGTCGTTGCACCCGCGCGCCGCGAGCCACCAGGGCCTCCCAGCGCGGTCCGGAGAACGCCTCTTGGAACTGCTGGTAGGCCAGCTTGCCCTGAGCGACGGCACCTTTGCCGCGCAGGGCCAAGGCCTCTGGGGTCCCGATTTCGTCGAGGCGGCGGTCGATTTCGGTATCGACGCGGCTGATGAAGAAGCTGGCCACGCTGCTGACCCGGGACAGCTCGGAACCCTCAACCCTCGAGTAGTCCTCGAGGCCAGCGATGTAGGCCTCGATCACGCTCTCGTAGCGGTCGAGGCTAAAGATCAACGTGACGTTGATGCTTCGACCCTCGGCGATCATTGCCCGAATCGCGGGTACGCCCGCCTCGGTGGCAGGGATCTTGACCATCAAGTTGGGCCGGTCGATGCGCTCGTGGAGCAGGCGTGCTGCAGCCTCGGTGCCGACCGTGTCGTGGGCCAGGCCGGGATCCACCTCGACGCTGACAAATCCGTCGAGGCCGTGGCTGTGATGGTGCAGCGGAGCAAACGCGTCGAGCGCGCCGTTGATGTCGGCCAGCACCATCGCCCAGTACTGATCGATCACGAGGTGGTCGTGGGCGGCGAGCGCACGGAACTGCTCGTCGTAATCCGCCGAACCCTGGATCGCCTTCTGGAAGATCGTCGGGTTGCTGGTCAGCCCACGGATACCGGTGTTCACCAGCCGGGTGAGCTCGCCGCCGGTGATGTAGCCGCGCTTCAAGTTGTCGAGCCAAGGGCTCTGGCCGAACTCGTGGTAGAGGCGATCGATGCGGTCCATGTTGAATCCCTTTCGAGAGGTTGAGTTGGTGTGGTCAGGCGGAAGCGGCGACCATGTCACGGGCAGTGGACACGACGTTGGTGACGTTGATGCCGAGGCGGTCGAGGGCCACGGCACCTGGTGCGCTGGCGCCGAAGCGGTCGATGCCGATCGAGCGATCGGCCCAGCGTGCCCAGCCGAACGTGACCGCAGCCTCCACCGACAGCACCGGCACCCCGGCGGGGAAAGTCTCGCGATGCACCGATGCCGGTTGGCGTTCGAAGCGGTCCCACGACGGCATGCTGACGACCCGCACGGCGATCTCGCCAGCCAGTTGCTCGGCGGCGGTGATGGCCAGCGCCACCTCGCTGCCGGTCGCCACGATTACCAACGCCGGATCGGCGCATGCGTGCACCACGCCCGCTCCCGCGTCGACTGCGGAGCCGTCGGTGCGGACCGGGATGTTCTGGCGCGACAGAACCAGTGCGGTCGGACCGTCGTGATCCACGCAGGCCCGCCACGCGGCCACGGTTTCATTGGCGTCGGCCGGCCGGATGACTTGCAGGTTGGGGATGGCGCGCAACGTGGCGATGTGCTCGACAGGTTGATGGGTAGGGCCGTCTTCGCCCACGCCGACGGAATCGTGCGTGAACACGAACACCACCTTGGCCCTGCTGATTGCGGCCAAGCGCACGGGCGGACGCATGTAGTCGAGGAACACGAAGAACGTTCCGCCAGCGGGGAGCACCCCGCCGTGCAAGGCCATGCCGACCATCGCCGAACCCATCGCATGTTCGCGAACGCCGAAGTACACCTGGCGCCCATCGGGGAACTCGACGGACTGAGCATGTTGGCCGGCCAACTTGGTACCGGTGTTGCCGGTGAGGTCGGCCGAGCCGGCGATCAGGCCCGGCACCCCGGTCAGTGATGCATTGAACGCCTTTTCGATGGCAACCCTGGTGGCGATCGATTCACCCTCGGCGAACGTCGGGAGCGCATCGGCCCATCCGGCAATCCCGGTGCCCGCCCAGCACGCATCCCATGCCGCAGTGTCGTGGCTGGTGTCGCTGAGCCGCGTGTCCCACTGGCTGCGCACGGTCTCGCCCTGCGATGCGCAGTGCGAACGGTACGCCTCGACCAGATCGGTCGGCGACCAGAACGGCTCGTCGGGGATGCCCATGAAGGCTTTGGTGCTGGTGACATGGGCTGCGGTGAACGGGTTGCCGTGGGCGTGGGGATCGTCAGTGAGGTCGGGGCTCGGATACCCGATGTGGGTGCGCAGCACGATCAGGCTCGGCCGGTCGGTGACCGCCATCGCCCTGCGCAGGGCGGCTTCGAGCTGGTCGAGATCGTTGGCTGCCTCGCCGATGTCTTCGACGTGCCAACCGTAGGCCTCGAACCGGCGGGGGACGTTGTCGCTGTAGGCGAGTTCGGTGATGCCATCGATGGTGACGTGGTTGTCGTCGTAGAC
>JANOKQ010000365.1:0-1597 GCA_031419375.1 Acidimicrobiaceae bacterium | reverse complement strand
GGTGTGACGCAACAACTCCACGGCGAACCCGCGCGCTGTGTCGTCTGCCGCCGAGACGAACCGCTCGGCGGTGACAGCGTCGTCGTTGGCGAGCGTCCATTCCATCGCGGTCCTGACGTTGTCGATCTCCGGTTCGGCCTGTTGAAGCCAGCGCAACTGCTCGGGGCCACGCGTCCCTCGGGCGACGGCCTCGACGAGGGCGGCGAAGAATCCTGTATGGCGAATGCACAGCTCGGTTCGCTCCGCGGTGTTCAGCCGTTCCTCTGCGTACTCGCGGATCGTCTCCAACAACCGGTAGCGGGTGTCTCGGCCCGTGTCGTCGGCAACGACGAGGGAACGGGCCACGAGGCCCGCCAACAAGTCGAAGACGTCGTCGCCGTCGATCGGATCACCGGCGCACACCGCTTCGGCGGCCACGAGCGTGCAACCGCCGGCGAACACGACCAAGCGGGTGAGGAGCCGTTGCTGAGGCTCAGTGAGTAAGTCGTAGGACCAGTCGATCGTGGCTCGGAGCGTCTGGTGCCGTTCGACAGCCACCCGGTCACCGCCATGAAGGAGCCGGAATCGTCGGTCCAGGCGGCGAAGCAACTCGGTCGGGTTGATGGCATGGATCCGCGCTGCCGCGAGCTCGATCGCCAGCGCCAACCCGTCCAGACGCGCACAGATCGCCACGACCTCGACCCGGTTGGCGGCATCGACGGCGAAGTCGGCCTTGACGGCCCTGGCCCGTTCCGTGAACAGGCGCACCGCCTCACAATCGCCTGTCGCCTCGACACCGGCACCCCCGCCGGGCAAGAGCAACGACGGGACGATGAGGAGCTGTTCTCCGCCGATGTTGAGACCCTCACGGCTCGTGGCCAGCACCCGAACCCCCGGACAGGTGGCTTCGATGATGACGACGAGACGAGCCACAGCGCGCAACAGGTGCTCGCAGTTGTCCAACACCACGAGCAGTCGCTGATCGCCGAGGAACGCAAGGAGCGACTCCTCCGGCGTCGAACCTGGGCGGGCGCTCACACCCAACGCCGCCGCGACCGCCGCGCCGACCCGGTCGGGGTCGCGTACCGGGGCCAACTCGCACAGCCACGCCCCGTGCGGGAACAGCGATGAAGCCTCGCCGGCTGCCTGTAAGGCGAGGCGGGTCTTGCCGACCCCGCCCATACCAGTGAGGGTCACAACCCGCGATGCCGCGAGCGCGTCGGCGACGCGCACCAGTTCGGCGTCGCGCCCGACGAATGATGTGAGCTGCACAGGCAGGTTGCCGACGTTCGGACCGGCCCCAGCTCGCGTCCTACGTGCGCGACCGCCGGACGCATCACGAGCCGGGTTCGATCCGCTCTCGCCGGCCGAGGTGAGCGGAGCGAGCGGCGGACCCAACGACAGATCCCCCGCACCGATCGCCCGCTCGAGCATCACCAACTCAGAACCCGGCGTCAAACCCAGTTCACCCAGCGCGGTAGCGGCCCGCTGGAAAGCACGCAACGCCTCGGCCTGCTGACCGCACCGATACAGGGCCAACATCAGCAACGCCCAGCGGCGCTCACGCAACGGCTCCTCAGACACGATCTTGTACAGCACCGCCAGTCGATCACGGTGC
>JANOKQ010000364.1:0-1591 GCA_031419375.1 Acidimicrobiaceae bacterium | reverse complement strand
AAGACGCGTCTTGCCGTCGAGATCGCATGGGCTTTGCGGAGCGGTCCGGGTTTCGTAGACGGGGTGTACTTCGTCGACCTCGCCCCCGTCAAGGACCCGGATCTCGTTCCAGCCACCCTGTCGCGTTCGCTCGGCGTGGTCGACATGGGGACCGGCAACGACTTGGAACGCTTGCGCGATCACCTTCGTGATGCCGATGTACTCGTCGTGCTGGACAACTTCGAACAGGTCGCCGGCGCCGCCCCTTTCGTCGCGGACCTCCTCGCTGCGGCGCGAAGGCTGTCCATCCTGGTCACGAGTCGCGGACCGCTTCACCTGCGGGGCGAGCATCAGATCGAGATCTCCTCGCTCGACACCGGCGACGCTGTGGCGCTGTTCGTCGCCCGCGCCCGAGCCGTGCTACCCGACTTTCACCTCGACGAGTCAACGAGGCACGTCGTCGAGGCGATCTGCTCCGACCTCGACGGGCTGCCGCTCGCGATCGAACTTGCCGCGGCCCGGAGCAAGGTTCTGTCCCCAGCCGCGATGCGGTCGCGGCTCGGGCGACGACTGAGCCTGCTGACCGGTGGGCCGACCGATCAGCCGGAGCGCCTGCGATCGATGCACGCCACGATCGCGTGGAGCTACGACGCGTTGGAGCCGGCGGTGCAAATATCGTTCCGGCAGCTGTCGGTCTTCTCGGGCGGATGGACTCTCGACGGTGCCGAGTCGGTGTGCACTCTCACCACTGTGCCCGTCGTCGATGTGCTGGCGACCTTGCTCGATCAGCACCTCGTGCTCCGCGATGACACACGGGCGGAGACCCGCTTCGCGATGTTCGAGACGGTGCGTGAGTTCAGCCGCGACGAGTTGGCCAAGGCCGAGGAATCGGCCGGCGTCCACCGGCGACACGCCGCCTACTGCCTCACTCTGGTCCTGGCGGCCGAGCGCGGATTCTCTCAGGTCGACCAGATTGAATGGCTCGATCGCGTCGAGGCCGAGCACGACAACATCCGGGCTGCTCTGCAGTGGGCGCTCGGCGCCGACACCGCGACTTCGCTCGAGATGGCAGGCGCGATGTGGCGGTTCTGGCTGATGCGCGGCTACACCAGCGAAGGCCTCGATTGGCTGGAACGCAGTCTTCGAGCAGCTGGCGACGCGTCGTCGATCGCCCGGGCAAGGGCGTTGATGGGCTCGGGTTCGATGTTCGAGGCGATCGGCGACGACGACACCGCCGAGGCCCGTTATCTCGAAGGTTTGCGCACGTGGGAAGCGCTCGGCGATCGGGCGGGAATGGCCTTGACGTATCGCCATCTCGGCAACGCCGCAGTCGGGCGCGGTCTGTACGAGCGGGCGATCGAGTGTTACACGACGACCCGTTCGCTTGGTGCCGAGCTGGATGACGACGAGGTGATCACCGGTGCCGTGTCCAACCTCGGTAGCGTCGCCTGTTTCCAGGGCGACTATGCCAGCGCAGAACAGCACTGGAACGAAGCAGCCGAGTTCTACCGTGTGTCGAAGGACTCCAACCGGTTGGCGTCGATCCTCAACAACCTCGCCGAGCTGGCAGTGCTTCGAGGCGACCGGGAGTTCGGGGTCGCCTTGCTCGAGG
>JANOKQ010000363.1:0-9434 GCA_031419375.1 Acidimicrobiaceae bacterium | reverse complement strand
TGGTGATGAAGTGCCGCGCCCTGGCGACGTTGTTGGAGATGAAGCGCCCCCGTCCGGGAGCCGTGATGAATCGTGCCGCTGCCGCGAGCGGCAGGCGTGATCCGGTCGCCGCCGATTCACGGATTGCCGCCCGCGCCACCTTGATGTGATGGGCCACCACGATCAGCGCTCCCGAGCGATCGTCGAGCGATGCCCGCACCAACGCATCGGCGACCTCGTCACGGGGAGCGTTCATGGCAGCCCACACGGCCGCCTCCACGGCCCCGGTCGCCATCGCCTCTGACAGGTCGAGCCCGCCCGGACCCGGCTGGCCCCCCGTCTCTGCCGGCCGGACGGTCTCGGTCGTGGTCGCGTAGCGGCCACCATCGACGACGTGGAACACGGTGAACATTGCCAGCCGGGCGGTGTGCTCGCCCGGGTCGGTGGTCCATGCCCAGCGGGCGGCGTTGGCGTAGGTGAGCGAATGGGTGATGTCGAGCCAGCTGTACCCGCTGACGTCGGGGTGGTGCTCGTGAGTCAGGTCGTGGCGCAGCATCCGCTCCGCGGCAGCGATCGATACGGCGTCGATCACACCGGTCACACCGGCACCCTCGTCGAGCGCGGTCATCGCCGCAGCCACTGCGGCGACGTGATCGACGCCGAGAAGCACGTCCCGCAACTCGCCCCGGCCCGGCCAGGCGGGGTCGATTTCGCGTCCCCACTTGCCGGCCAGCCCGGCCGACTCCACGGCGCGCAAGAACGGGCGCATGTACGGCAACTTGTCCTCGCGGGTGCTGGCGATGTGCATGGTCGACACGTGTGCGAGCAGTTGTGGGGCGCGTTCCCAGCCGACGATGTCGAGCATCTCGAACGCCTTCTGCGTGTAGATCGCCCCGTGTCCGAATGAGAGGTGGTGATCGCACGAGGGTCGGATCAGCCATCGTGCCGCTTCGTCGCAGTCGAGTCCGTCGAGCAGTGCTCCGGTCAGCAGCGAATCGGCGGCGTCGGTCTGCTCGGTCTCGACCAGGTTGAGGAACGCCTCGAAGCCGTCGCCCGACGTGGCGGCCGCGGGCAGGGGGCGAGGTCGTTCGGGCCGACGCAACTCGGATTCGGCGAGGCCGGAGATGGCCTGCGCCACGGGGATGAGGCGGTCGTCGCCGTCCATGTCGCCGTTCATGCCAGCAAGTGCGATCAGGCAATCGGTCGTCATTGCCAGGGCGTGGTTGAAGCCGTCCTCCGTGCGCGGCGCGGTACGCGCCACGGCCTGCCACACCACCTCCACCGGGCTCGCCCCGGCGTGCAGCAGGCGCAGGCTGTCACGGGCGATCTGGCCGTTGTAGGCAGCGTCGATGCCCCGGTCAAGGCTTGCCGCGGCGGCGGCGCGCACCTGTTCGGCGGAGGGGGTGCGCACGGTCACTGTGACCGCCCCGTCGTCGATGCTCACGGCGTGGCTGGCGACGGCTTCCTCGCCCAGCACGCACGACCCGTCGGCGACGTTGAACTTCCAGTTGTGCCACTCGCACGTCAGCAGTTCGCCGTCGAGCCCGCCTTGCACTAGCCCGTACCCCTCGTGCGGGCAGGCGTTGTCGAGGGCATGAAAGCCGGTGGCGGTGCGTACCAGCACCACCCGGTGCCCGCCGACGCGGACCATCTTCATCGAGCCGATCGCCATGTCGGTTTCGTCGGCGACATGTGCGCTGGTGACGTCGGCGTTCATGCGCACGTCCTTGCATCGCCCGGCTCTCGGTTTCCCATAGCGTTCAGTGTGCGCCCGCCGGAATGAATAAGTCAAGCAATGACTTTCGTAAATAGCCGAAGGTCTGAGGCGGTCCGGCGCGCCGGTGGCAGTACATTCGACCCGTGCATCCAATCGAGCGTTTGCGGTACGTGGCGAGGGCCTCCGGTGGCGACCAGCGCACGCTCGTGCGGGAGACGGCGATCGCTTTGCGGGGACTGCGAATGGAACCGGCGGGGCTGGTCGTGGCGTGCCGGCGGATCATCGAACGTCACCCCACCTCGGGTCCGCTGTGGTGGTTCTGCTCGTCGCTGCTCACCTCCACCGACCCATTCGAGCAGGCCTACCCCCTCGCCTCGGAGGTGGAGCACGACCTCACCCCTGATCATCTGTACGACTTCATCGCCGATGACGCCACGGTCTGCGTGGTCGGCTGGCCCGACCTGATCGGTGATGCGGTGATGCGCCGCGGCGACGTGCGCGTGCTGGCCATCGACGCCGATGACGAGGGCAGCGCGTTCGTGCGCCGCTTGCAACGCGCCGACATCGATGCCGAGGTGGTGCCTCCATCCGGGGTCGCGGCTGCGGTCGTCGCCGCCGACCTCGTGCTGATCGAAGCGATGGCTGCCACGCCGAGCGAAGTCCTGGCAACACCGTCGTCACGCGCTGCTGCGTCGGTGGCGTGGTGTAGTGAGGTCCCGGCCGTGCTGGTGGCCGGACGCGGTCGGCGTCTGCCGCAGGAGTTCTTCACCGCGATGGCCTTGCGTCTGGCCGACCGGCGGGTGCCCTGGGAAAGCGAGGCCGAGTTGGTGCCAACGGCGCTGTTGTCCACCATCGCCGGACCGACCGGTTTCGTCGACGTGCTCGATGACGCCGCCCGCGAGGAAGCGTTGGCCGCCGAATGCGGTGCCGCCCTCGAACTCATCCGCCGCAGCGCGATGTAGGGGCAATGGAACTGGCGCATCCTTCTGCGTTGGCCTCGATTATCGGCACTTCTTGTTGCGGTTATCGCGTTGAGGTTTCAGCGGGGTGGGAAGCCGAAGCGGAGCCTTCTGTCGCCCCACCAGGGGTTGACGTCTAGTTGGTCCAAGCCCTCGATCACGGCGACGAACTGGCCGAGACGTGGAAGACGATCAGACAGCTCGGCGAACAACTCGACCAAGCCCGTGTGACCGAGCAGCAACTCCGCAAAGAACTACGGGCGGCCCGCCGCGACGTCGAGCAGCAACAGCGCCGGTTCGGCTGGATCGAACACGCCAACAACCAACTCCATGCCGAACGTGACGCCCGACAGGCTGAACGTGACCAACGGCGACGCGGTCACTGATCGGCCATCGAAGGCGTCGATCAGGGCGGCAGGTTCTACACGACACCACTCCCTGGACCGCGCCCTCGACCACACCTTGTCGCCTGCTCTTTCCAGACAGGTTGGCGGCGTCACTTCGCTGGTTGAGCTGCGGGCTGGTGCTTGACCGCGACGCCTTTACGTATTACGCTAATCGTGTGTGGAGTTCGGGACGTCGGCGTTCAAGCATGGGTTCACGGTTGAGGCGATCGTGCACGCGGTCGTATCTGCGGTGGTCGTCGCGGATCTTGATCCTGAGTCTGATCCGCCTCGGGTGTTGGCGATCGGGCTCGATCCAGACGGTCGCTGGTTGGAGGTGATCTGGTTGGAACTGCCAGATCGCGATGTGGTGATTCATGCGATGGAGTTACGCAAGGTGTTCTTCGATCTGCTCCCGAGAGGAGATGAGTGATGGCTGACAGGACATTCCGAACGGCGTCGGGCAAGTTGCTCACTGATGCTGACCTCGACGCGATTTCGCACGAGGTCGAACGTGCCGAGTACGACATCGAGGCGTTGAAGCGTCGGCGTCGAGGCCGTCCGTCGATGGGTTCGGCACCGGCGGAGGTGGTGCCGGTTCGGATCGATCCGGAGTTGCGAGCGGCGATCGATGCCCGTGCTGCCGCCGATGCGACGTCGATCAGCGAGGTCATTCGTGAGGCGTTGCGGCGTTATCTGGAGGTTGCCTGAGCTCGACCGTGCGTGCACGATGCCGACATGACCGGCAGTGGCCCTGACTGGTGTGACGCCCGGGTGGTAGCGCTTATCTCAACTACCGCTTCCGGAACCACACACGCAGCCAATTCATCAGCGTCGACCCTTCGTTACGATCATTGTGGCCCCTACATCTACGTCGCAGGCAGCCCCACCACGTTCAGTCTCCCGAGCGACCTCGGCAAGTGATACCTCATCTCTGGCGTTGAGGCGGTCGAGGTGGCCGTGCTCACCGATGTCGGTGGGGGCGTACGTGCTCACGCATTGCCCACGAACGGTGCACGACTGAGCAATACGAGACGGCATGGTGCGGACGCCGAAAGTACGAAACACCTAATCAGACGGCACGGAACACCACCGGCCAACACCAGACGGACGCCTGGGGTGTCCCTTTGAGTTTCCGGCTTCGACGATGGCGGGCTGCCGGGTTCGATTACGCGCCTCCTGCGATCGAGACGGTCAGTGGTGCAACTCTCGGGTTTCGACTGTGAGACGTGCCCGTCGCGGCGACTGCAGCCTCGACGGGCTACTTGACTGGTGCCGAGCTGCCGAGCAGCCAACAACTGCCCGCCGAGACAGCACTCCCCCGAGCCATCGAGCAAGCCCTCTACGGCGAGATCGTCGGGCAATGGGAAACGGACCCGGATTCGCCGATATGCGCCGGGTCACCCGCAGGGGGCGACATCTACGATGGCTGTCTGCCCGCCGCTCAAACCGAGATCCTCGGAGGCGGTGATCCGTCGCGAGCGTTCAGTCTCACCGACTTCGGGTATCGCCTGAAGAGTTTGTCATCGGAGGCCGAGATCCGGGTGGTCACTTCGCAGGAATGGCTCGACCGGGAGCAGTTGTGGTCGCAGTGCATGAGCGAAATGGGGTTCAGCTACATCGATATTCGGGCTGCGGTCGGTCAGGTGTGGCCCACTCCGAGGCCGTCGACGCGGGAGCTGCAAACCGCTCAGGCTGATGCAGGTTGCCGCACCACGGCTGGCATTTACGACTTCGCGCCCGTCGCATACGCTCGATACCTCGAGGCCAGCACCGAGCAGCGCGCCGCCGAGTTGGCGGCAATGTCTGCTGAACTCGACGCCATCACCGCCCGCTCCGTGGCCGCCATGGAACAGCTCGGCTGACGAGGGACGGCCAGCGAAACGCAGCGTCGACGCCGAGGTGTTCGAGGGCGACGCGACCGTGCCGGTGTCAGGCTCGTGGGTACGCGCTGAGCGTCAGCGTTGCCCGGAGCGCGGCCGTTGCATCCCTGCGGCCCGAGCGAGCGCCTCCGCGAGGTGGTGGTCGTGGTCGTCAACAACGCCGATGGTCACGCGGATGTGCGGGTCGTCGGGGCGCACCATGAACGGCTCGCCGGGAGCGGCCCCGATGCCCTGTGCGGCAAGCGTCATGAGCGCCGAGCGTTCGTCGCGGACCGGCAGCCACAGATTGATCCCGTCGGCACCGGACACCGCGATCCCCGCTTCGCCGAGCACGCGCGCGGCCGACGACCGCCGGCGGGCGTACTCGTCGCGGGCATCGCGAACCGCATGAATTGTGGGTTGGTGGGTGAGCATCTCCAACAGCACGGCCTGCAGGATCCGGCTGCTCCACCCGGGGCCGAGCAGGCGGCGATTGCTGACTGCGGTGACTACCTCGCCGGCGCCGCCAACAGCTGCGAGACGCAGGTCGGGACCGTGGCTCTTGGAGTAGCTGCGGATGTGCACGGTGCGCGCCGGTCGCCACCGGCCGAGGCTGTTGAGTGCGCCGCTGGCGATGTCGCCGCTGTGGTCATCCTCGATCACGGTCACGCCCGGGCCGTCGACTGCCAGGATCCCCGCGAGCACTTTGGCGCGACGGCTGCTCATCGTGACGCCGGTGGGGTTGTGGGCGCGGGGTTGCAGAAACAGCGCCGTCGGCCGCATGGCCAGGGCGTTCAGCAAGTGCTCGGGCCTGATGCCTTCGTCGTCGAGATCGACACCGATCACCTCGGCGCCGAGCAGGTCGAGCAGGTCGAGTAGCGGCGGAAACGTGGGGTGCTCGACCACGACCCGGTCGCCGAGGCGGACCACCACCTGGGCCACGCGGTCGAGCCCGTCGAGCGCGCCGTCCACGACGGTGATCTCTTCAGCGGGAAACGGCCAGCCGTCGCGAAGACGCTGCTCCAGCGCTGGCAGCACGGCGTGGTCGAGGTAGCTCGAGGTGAGTGACTGGGCGCTGAGACGTGCCACCGCCGGGGCGAGGTCGGGCAGCAGGGTGGGATCGGGCGTGCCGGTGGATAGGTCGATCGCGAAGTGGCCGGGTCCCTCGGTGATGCGTCGATAGCGGCGTGGAGATCCCGGCCCGGTTGGCTGACGCACGAACGTCCCCCGACGGCCCTGCGCGTCGATCGCCCCGACGAGTGCCAGGGTTTGCCACGCTTCGCTGACGGTGGTCGGTGACACGCCAAGTGCCGTGGAGAGTTCGCGCACCGTCGGCAGCCGCACTCCCGGCTGCAGGGTGCCGTGTGAGATCAGCCTGCCGATGCCGGCCGCGATTCCCCGTGCCGACCGGTCGTCGATCGCTGCGACGAGCCGATCTCGGTCGGGCATCGTTGTGTCGGCGGCGGTCATTGTGCGGACACAATAGGACAATTCCCTCGCCCACCGCTCGGAGGGTCAATCGGAGGTCTCGGCACCGACAATCGAAGCAACGGGCGAGGCCCGGAAGGAATCCCGGAAACCTCGAACTGACCGGGCCGATCCGGAGAGCTCGATGCGGCCGGAACGGGTGGCCTCGTCCAGCGTCTGGTGCCCGAGGTAGGTCCGGTACATGGTCGCCAGATCGGTGCGAATGGTCACATCGACATCGAAGCGTGGATCGGTGACACACAACGAGGCGTCGTCCTCCACAACGATCCAGTACCGCTTCGGGTGATCGGTGAAATGGACGTAGATCGTGAAGCGGGGTCCGGCAAGCTTGGTGGGGTCGAGCCGGCGGTGGAGCCACCACAGCAACAGATCCGGGTCGAGCTCGTCGGGTTCTGGTTCGCCGAACATCCATCGCGCGCCCCATTCGGCAAGCCCGAAGACCACTGGTTCGAGGTCTTGCCCGGCAGCAGTGAGCCGATAGCTGCCATCCGTGTCGTGGTCGATCACGCCGACGCGTTGCAATTGTTGCAACCGTCGGCTGAGCAATGCGCGGGAGAGCCCGGGGTTGCCGCTGATCAGTTCGTTGAACCGGGTCGAGCCGATCAACAGATCGCGGACGATGTGGATCGTCCACCGGTCGCCGAGAAGCTCAGCCGTTCGCGAGATCGGGCAGTACTGGCCGTAGCTCTTCATGAAACAACCTTGCCACAGTTCAGTATTGGAACTGGACGGGTCGCCGGGTTTGGAGTTGGCTGTCAACTGAAGTGCAGAACCCAACCCGAGAACTGAGGGTCAGATGCGAATCACCAAAGATGACATCCCGATCAAGATCGACGTGCCCGGTGCCGTCGCCCGCCAAGCGATCAACTTCGGCGATGCTGTCGATTGCGGAACACTGGCCGCTGAGTACTTCTCCCTCGCAGCGGGCACCGACATCGGTCCGCTGCTCAAGGGCCTCGACAACGATGCCTGCCATGCGCCCCACTGGGGGTTCATGAAGGCGGGCGAAGTCGTGATCACCTACACCGACGGGACAGCGGAGACCTGCGTCGGTGACGATCTCTTCTACTGGCCGGCTGGACACAGCGTGCGGGTCGTCAGCGACGCCGAGGTCATCTTGTTCAGCCCTCAGGTCGAACACACTGAGGTCTTGGATCACATGCTCATGAAAATGGCGGGATGATGTTCGTCAGCAGTTCCTACGAGCGACCAGGGAGGTCCGATGGAAGGCAATGAGCAGTTGGCAGTGATCATTCCGATGCTGAAGCAGGTCGGGGCCGGAATTCGGCCCGACCAGCTCGAGAACTCGACACCGTGCGCGACGTTCACGGTTGCGGGTGTCCTCGACCACATGACCGGGCTCGCATCAGCATTCGCGCCGGCGTTTCGCGGCGACCCGCCGCCGCCGACGGGTGAGGTGCCCGCCGCGTCCGGCGGCGAGCGGGGGACGGAGTTTCAAAAAGCGATGGACGGGCTCCTCGACGCCGTCAACAGCCCCGGTGCGCTGGAACGCACGATCGAAACGCCGTTCGGGCCGATGCCAGGGTCGACGTTTTCTCGGCTGGTCGCGTTCGACGGGTTGATCCACGGATGGGACCTGGCGACGTCCACGCGGCAGCCATGGGTACCGCCCGACGACGTTGTCGCCGAGGTCGACGGCTTCGCCCGCCAGGCGCTGGTGCCGGAGATGCGCAACGGAGACACGTTCGCCAACGAGACCCAAGCGCCGGCCGACGCCACGCTGCTCGTCCGCCTGGTCGCCTTCAGCGGTCGGACGGTGCAGTAAACGGCGGGCCCCGCGCAAATCCTCAGTAAATGTACTGATGACAATGGACTGCTGGAGTCCTATTGATGAGGGGAGGAACTGCGATCGGGGGGTCCGATGAAACGGAACTGCGTCATCACAAAGGTCATGGCCCGGGCGGTGGTCATCGCCCTGGTAGCGAGCGTGCCAGGCGTAGCGATCAGTTCGCCGGTCAGCGGACTCCCGCGTGCGGTCAACATCGACGACGTGTCGGTCAGGTTCGATTACTCGATGCCGAGCCGGTATCTGGCTGACGACAACGGTGTTTTCCCGAACCCGGTGCCGCATGTCGAGTGCACCGACTCGGGCGACCCCGGGTCGTGCACGACGATCGCAGCCACGATCGACGTACAGCCTGCCGACGGCTGGCGTGTCGATCTGAACGCATGCGCAAGTACACCCGGTCCGGATCTGATCACCTATCAATGGCGCCTTCCGGCGGCTCTCGACGGAACCGTGGAGGTGCAGCAGGGCGACTCGCCATGCACGTTCTTCGTGGTCTTCCCCGAGGAGGGAACTTTCGACATCAGCTTGTACTTGGTCGATGGTTTCTCCGTCGGCTACAGCCGTCGGGTAATCGTGCAGGACTTCCTCATCGTCGCCCTCGGAGATTCTGCCGGTGCCGGCGAAGGGGCACCCGACGTCGTTGCCTCCGACGGGGTCGAGCCGGTCTGGGTTGATCGCCGCTGCCACAGGTCGGCGTTCAACGGCACAGCGCGTGCCGCGCTGCTGCTCGAGGAACTCGACCCGCGCACGTCGGTGACATACGTCAACCTCGCCTGCAGCGGGGCCAGGGTGATGGAGGGTTTGATCGAACCCTACGCAGGGGTCGACCGACTCGCCCTCGACAAGTACCCGGAGGTCGAGCTCGCCAAAGCCGGGCTGATCCCCGAGCTCCCACCGCAGTTGCAGGCCGCGGCGGAGTTGGTGGACGGACGCGAGATTGATGCGATCGACATCTCGATCGGCGTCAACGACGCTCATTTCGCCGGGATCGTGCAGAGCTGCGCGCTCGCCGAGCCGTGCGAGACCACCACCACCTCGGATGCACTCATCGTCGCCGCGACCGTAGCCTGCGCGGTGTTGATCGTTCCGGTCGCCGGGCTCGCCTGTGCCGCGATCGTTGCGTTGATCGTCGGTGTGATGGAGTTGGCGTTCGGTAGCGGATGGGCGACGATGACCGGTCAGGAGTTGCTCGACGAGGGTCTCGGCGGCGATGACTCGCCGACGACCACATGCGTC
>JANOKQ010000362.1:0-2694 GCA_031419375.1 Acidimicrobiaceae bacterium | reverse complement strand
CGTTCAGCCGGGGGAACCGGGCCGACATCGGCCATCAGGTGTTGCGCGCGTCGAGCCGAGTGAGGAACGCATCGGCCCACGCGTGCACATCGTTGGCGACAAGGACCGCGCGTAGCGCGCGCATCCTGCGAGTGCGTTCCTCGGGCTCCATGTCGATCGCCGTGGCAAGCGCGGCGACGAGCGCGTCGGGATCGTGGGGGTTGACCACCACCGCCTCGCCAAGCTCATCCACCGCACCGGCGAACTCGCTGAGCACGAGCACACCGTCTTCGTCGCGGCGAACCGCGACGAATTCCTTGGCCACCAGGTTCATCCCGTCGCGCAGCGGGGTGACAACCATCACGTCGGCGGCTCGGTACAGCGACACCAATTCATCAAGTGGCAACCCCTGGTGCAGGTAGTGCACCGCCGGATGACCGAGGGTGGCGAACTCGCCGTTGATTGCGCCGACCAATTGCTCCACGCGCAGACGCTGATCCTGGTATTCGCCAACGGTCTCCCGACTTGGAACGGCCACCTGGATCAGCACCACCGGGGGTCGCCGCACCTTGCCGGCTTGGCGCCGCGCGGTGAGCAGCGAGCGGAACGCCACCAGCCGTTCCTCGATCCCCTTGGTGTAGTCGAGACGGTCGACGCCCAGCAGCACCACGTCGGGGTGGCCGAGGCGGGCACGGATGTCGGCTGCCGTACTCAGCGTTTCATCGGCAACGCTGAGGCGTTCGAAGTCGGCGACGTCGATCGAGATCGGAAATGCCTCTGCGTGGACGGTCCGCCCATCGCTGGCGATGATGTCGGTACCCTCGGTGGTCAGCTCGAGCAGGCGCGCCGCGAGCCCCACGAAGTTCTCGGCCGCGACGCTTCGCTGGAACCCGATCACGTCGGCCCCGAGCAATCCCTCGATGATCTCATTGCGCCATGGCAACCGCATGAACAGCTCCTGCGGCGGAAACGGGATGTGGAGGAAGAACCCGATACGCACATCGGGACGAAGCTTGCGCAGCATCGCCGGTACAAGCTGGAGTTGGTAGTCATGAACCCAGACCGTGGCGCCGGGCGCGGCGACATCGGCGGCGCGTTGGGCGAACAGTGCGTTCACGGTGCAGTAGTTCGCCCACGCTTCGGCGTCGTAGGTGGAGGGGCGGATTGCGTCGTGGTACAACGGCCAGATGGCAGCGTTGGACACGCCCTCGTAGTACCCGCTGATCTGTTCGGCATCGAGCGCGACCGGCTCGAGGTCGAACCCGTCGTAGCTGAACGGCCCTGCCGGGTCGTCGGCAACACCTGTCCAGCCGACCCATACGCCGTGGCGGTCGCTCAGCAACCCGGTCAGGGCGCGGACCAAACCTCCCGGGCTTTCACGCCAACCCCCGTCAATCCGTTCCATGGGAAGCCGGTTGGCCACGACGACGAATTCGTACGACGGTGTTGCCCGATCCTGTTGTTCGAGCACTGAGGTGATCGTATCGGCCTGGGTCATGGGTAGCTGATACCCGCGTGTGAGCTGGCGCACACCCGGGACGTCGACTCGAGCCAGGGCTGAGTCGCAAACCCACGGCTGCGCAGCTCATCCAGCGACGAGCACGCCGATCACGCCGGCGAGCACCAACGCACTGGCCAGATACTCGTTTCGGCCGTGGCGTTCGTCGAGCCACAGCCTTGCAACCAGGAACGTGAAGACGATTTCGACCTGCCCGAACGTGCGCACACGGGCGGCGTTTTCCAGGGTGAACGCCAGCGTCCAGCACGCCGAGCCGCACACGCTGAGCACACCGACCCATGCGCTCGAACGCCAATGCCGCACGGCCAGGCTTAACTGCGCCGGCTCGCGGGCGACGAGGTAGCCACCGTGCATCACCACCTGCATCGAGTTCATCACCGCAAGCGTGAGCAGCGCCCGGGTCACCACCGGTGCGTCGCCGAGCGACACGGACGCAGCGCGGATGCCGACAGAAGCGAGTGCGAACAGACCGCCTGCTGCTACACCAAGCAAAGCGGCGCGGTCGCGCACTCGCAGCACGCGTCGGCCGCCGGCCAGCACGACCACGCCTGCGAAGCACACCAGCGCGGCGACCCACCCGAGCGGGCGGAGCGGTTCGCCGAGAAAGACCAGCGAAAACACCGCCACCTGGACCACTTCGGTTTTCGTATACACCGTGCCGATTGCGTAGTTGCGCGCGTCGAACGCGCGGATCATCAGGATCGTGCCGACGATCTGGGCCAGGCCGGCCCCGGCGATGATCGGCCAGAACCGCCACGGCGGCCCAGGCAGCGGTCCGCCGACGAGCCTGACGGTGACGATGGCGGTGATCGCGATCGGTGCCCCGTACAGGTACCGGACAAAGCCAGCACCGCTGACCGACAGCAGCGCGCGCAAACGCTGCTGCAGTGCGGTGCGGGCGGTTTGGAAGATCGCCGCGACGATCGTGATCGGGACCCACATCTGTGTCGAACGCCTCCTGTTGTAAGCCGTCGCCCTCGTTCGTCTGCCCGCACCCGCCCACTCGCACTCGCGTGGCAGGCCGTCACGCTGACCCGGCTCCAGGAAGTCTCATCATGCGGGATTCACTTCTCATATTCAGACTAGTTGACCGAGGCGGATATGGTGCCCATCGCATGGGGACCGGTCGATACATCGCTCTCGAAGGTTCCGAAGCATGCGGTAAGAGCACGCACGCCGCGCTGTTGGCTAACGAC
>JANOKQ010000361.1:0-6457 GCA_031419375.1 Acidimicrobiaceae bacterium | reverse complement strand
GCGATCTCGTTGCTGTGCGCGGCGCCGCCGCCCAGCTGTCGCACGCAGATCGGTGGGATTGGCGGGGGGTGTGGCTGCCGGGCCTGGTCGCGCTGCACCCCGGCTCCGCAAACGACGCCGTCAGCGCGTTCAACACCGTGTACGGGCAGCTCCCCGGCGAGCTGGCCCCGAAGCTGGCGTTGGCGCGGGCCTGCGAGATGGCGGGCGATCACGATGTGGCCGACCGCGCCTACCTGGTGTGTGAGCGCACCGACGCGGCCTACGTGGCCGCGGCGCTGTTCGGGCGGGCACGAGTTGCGATCGCCGACGGCCGCGGTGGCGATGCGCTCAGCGCACTCGAGGCGATCCCGCCGACCAGCCGGGCCTTCGGTGAGTCGCGGCGGATGCGCGCCGAGCTGTTGGCCACCTCGCCCGACCCGGCCCGCGTGCTCGGTTCGCTTGACGACGCGGCGCGTCAACTCGACGACGCGACTGTTGACTCCGCCGAACGGGCGCGGCTGGAGCTGACCATCTTTGACAAGGCCTTGCAACACATCGTCGCCAACCCGCCGACCGCACCGACCGGCCCGACCGGCCCAGCGTCGGTTGGCGGGACCCCGGCCGACGAGGCGTCGATCCGCCGCCGGCTCGAGCTGGCCTACCGGGTCGCCGCGTCCACCGAGACCGACCGCCGACGGCAGGTGGAGCTTGTCGACCTGGCCAACCGCGTGCGCGTGCGTTCACTGCGATGAGCGATGTGTCCGATCGAGACGTGTCCGATAGCGATTTGCTCTGCCCAGCGTGCGCGGTACCGATCCACGTGGGAGACGCGTTCTGCGAAGCGTGCGGATCGACACTGGATGCAGCTCGCGCATCCGGCGATGCCACCGTGGAGTCACCGACGCTCAGCGCCTCCGGCTCGACGAACCATTCGGCGGCCCAACCTGCGGCCCAACCTGCGGCACAGGAGCTTGGTGGGCGGACGCACCTGCTGGCACCATCGGCGGCGCGTGTCGACGTGTGCCACGTGTGCGGGGCGCCGAACGCCGACGATGGGTTCTGCAGCCAGTGCGGCCAGCGGGCTCGCACCCGGCGCGAGCACTGGACTGAAACGCCGACGGCATGGGTGGGCGGCGTGTGCGACAAGGGGATCGTGCACGCCCGCAACGAAGACGCAATGGCGCTCGCCGCCGACGGCGACGATTTCGCCGTCCTGGTGGTGTGCGACGGGGTGACCACCGCGCCCGATAGCGACCGGGCCAGCCTTGCCGCATCGAAGGCGGCGTGCGCACAGCTGATGGCTGCGGCTCGGCCGACCGGATCGTTCGCCGCACGACTCACGGCGTGGCAGGCCGCACTTGGTGCGGCATGCGCAACGGCCAACGCCGAAGCCGTCGCGGTCGCCCGCTCGTTGGGTGACCCGCAGGAGCCGCCGTCATGCACCTTCGTGGCTGCCGTCGTCGACCACGACCTGGTTGCCGCGGCGTGGTGTGGCGATTCGCGTGCGTATTGGATCGCCGACGACCCGGCCGGTTCCGTGGAACTCTCCCTCGACCACTCGCTCGGCACCGAGATGCTCGCAGCCGGCTTCACGCGCGAACAGGCAGAATCCGATCCCACCTTTCATACCATCACCCGGTGGCTCGGTGCCGACTCGATCGACCCGACGCCGGAGTTCCGCACGATGGCTGTCGATTCGCCGGGTTGGGTGCTGGTCGTCAGCGATGGGATGTGGAACTACGCCTCGCCCGCCGACGACCTGCGCCGCCTGATCGGAGATGCCACCGCCGATGGTGCCACCGGGCCTACCCAGATTGCCGAGTCGCTGGCGGCGTTCGCCAACGGTTGCGGCGGGCACGACAACATCACCGTGGCGCTCGCTCGCCGCGACCCGCAACTACCCTGAGCCCGAGCGCCGACGAGAAGGAGAGCACGTGGCCGAGTTCCGAGCCGAGGTCTTCCAGAACGAGTACCTGAGCGATGGTGCCACCGATGTGCATGCCGTGGTCTCGATCACCTGCACGGGTGCCGGCAATGCCGGGGAGCGCAGTGGCGAGGTGTCCGAGGTGATCATCATCGACACGTCCGGTTCGATGGACATGCCGTCGAGCAAGATCGCTGCTGCCCGCCGCGCTGCCAAGGTTGCCCTCGACGAGATCGTTGACGGTGCCTGGTTCGCCGTGCTCTCCGGCCACACGATCGCGCAGATGGTGTATCCCGAGCACCCGGGCCTGGCGAAGATGTCAGCGGTCACCCGGGTCGAAGCGAAAGCGGCCGTCGGCAAGGTGCGCAGCGGGGGAGCGACGGCGATCGGTGCCTGGATCGCTGCGGCGACCGCGTTGTTCGAGCAAGCACCGCCCGGGCAGCGACACGCGATCTTGCTGACCGACGGCAAGATCGAAGGTGAGGAACCCGGCGCGCTCGACGCCGCGCTCGCTGCGGCGACCGGCAAGTTCCAGTGCGACTGCCGCGGCATCGGCAGCGACTGGGTTGTCGACGAGTTGCGCACGATCTCGACCGCGCTGCTCGGCACCGTCGACATCGTCGCCAAGGCCGAGGATCTCGAAGCCGACTTCGAGCAGATGATGAAGACAGCGATGAGTCGCGGCGTGGCCGATGCCCGGCTGCGGCTGTGGGCGCCGCAGGGTTCCACGGTGCAGTTCGTCCGCCAGGTGGCCCCGCAGGTGGACGACGTCACCCCGCGCGCGGTGCAGGTGAGCCCGCTCGTGGTCGAGTTCCCGACGGGTGCGTGGAGCGACGAGAGCCGCGACTACCACGTCGCCGTGCGCGTGCCGGTGGCCCCCGTCGGCAACGAACGCCTCGCTGCCCGCGTGGAGCTGGTGGTCGACGATCAGGTGTTGGCCAAGGCGCTGGTGAAGGCGATCTGGACTGGCGATGCGAACCTCACCACCCGCATCGATCCAGCGGTGGCGCACTACACCGGCCAGGCGCAACTCGCCGACGTGATCCAGCGTGGCCTCGCCGCGAAGACCGCCGGCGACGATCGCACGGCGACGGTGCTGCTCGGCGAGGCCGCCAAGCTGGCCCACCAGAGCGGCAACGAAGACACCACCCGCCTGCTCAACAAGGTGGTCGATGTGGTCGACGTGGAGGCCGGCACAGTACGGCTGAAGCGGGAGGTCGAGCGCAGCGATGAGATGGCCCTCGATACGCGCAGTACCAAGACCACGCGGATCAAGCGGGAGCCATGACGGCAGCAACCTGCCCGAACGGCCACACCTCCGCCGATCCGGAGTGGTGCGATACCTGCGGCGCGCCGATGGCATCAACGTCAACGTCAAGGTCAACGTCTGTGCCGTCCGTGTCTCCGGCCTCGACGGCTGCTGGCCCGATTACCTGCCCGCACTGTGCGGCGGTCAACGCTGTCGACAACCTGTTCTGCGAATCGTGCGGGTACGACTTCGTGACTGGTCAGGTTCCCGAGCCGACGGTGTTGTTGGCGGTCATGCCTGACCCCGCGCTGGCGACGGCCGCCCCGACGTGGATCGTGGTCGTGGAGGTCGACCCCGTGTGGTATTCGGTGAAGGGGGAGTTGGCCGATCGTCCGCTCCCTCCGTCGTCCACCTCCACCGTCGGGCTCACCCAGCATGCCTCGCTGATCGGCCGGTCGAGCCAGTCGCGCGGGTTGCGCCCGGAGGTGGCGCTCGACACCGACACCGCCGTGTCGCGCCGTCACGCGCAGTTGATCATCGAAGGGGATCAGTTGAGCGTGGTCGATCTGTCGTCCACCAACGGCACTCACGTCGTCAAAGCGGGAGTCACCGTCTCCGCGGCACTGGCGCCGCTCGGCTCCGGCGCGCCGGTGGTGCTCGGCGACGGCGACCAGATCTTTGTCGGAGCGTGGAGCCGACTCACCGTTCGCCGCGCCTGATTGCGCAGCCCTCAGGCGGGCTCGAAGTTGAGCAGCGCGTTCTCGATCACTTCACCCAGCGCGGGATGGATGTAGTACTGGCCGGTGGCGAGTTCGTCGACGGTGATGTCCCAGCGGATTGCCTGCACCAACTGTTGGATCAAGCTGGATGCGTGCGGGCCGATGATGTGCGCTCCGATGAGGCGTCGTGTGAGCCGATCGGCGACGAGTTTGCAGAAGCTCGTGGTGTCTTCCAGCGCCCAGCCGTAGGCCACATCGGCGTAGCGCTGGGTGGCCACCATCACGCCGATGCCGAGCGCGCGGGCGGTGTGCTCGGTCAGGCCGACGCTGGCGATCTGCGGGTTGGTGAACACCGCATGTGGCACGGCGCGGTGGTCGGTGGCGCGCAGGTTGTCGGGGTTGGCCAGGTTGTGAGCGACCACCCGGCACTCGTGGTTGGCGACGTGTTTGAGCATGAACGGCGAGCTGATGTCGCCCAACGCCCACACCCCAGGCACCGACGTCGCTTGGGTTCCATCGACCTCGATGCGACCATCGAGATGCATTTTCAGTCCGCCGGCGGCGGCGTCGAGCAGGTCGCTGTTGGGGACGCGCCCGGTGGCGACGAGGACATCGCTGCCTTCCACGGTGGAGCCGTCGTCGAGCGTGACGGTTACCTTCGAACCGATCCGCTCGAAGGTAACCGGGTGCACGCCGCAGCGCAGATCGAACCGTTTCGAGAACGCTTCGGTGATCGCCACCGAGATGTCGTGATCCTCGGCGCGTAGCAGCGTGGCGCTGCGTTGCAGGATGGTCACCTTGGATCCGAGGGCGCCGACCACGTGGGCCAGTTCGCAGGCGATGAACCCGCCGCCGAGCACGATGAGGTGTTCGGGAACTTCGTCGACGCGCATGATGTCGTCACTCGTGAAGTACCCGATCTCGACGAGCCCGGGTACGTCGGGAATCATCGGCCGGGCGCCGGCGGCGACCACCACCTGGCGGCCCTCGATCTCGGTGACGGTGCCGTCGGCCATGGTGATTGCGAGTTGTCGCTCGCGAATGAAACGCGCGTGCCCGGCATGCACGGTGACATTCGGGCTGCCGTCGCGCCGGTACTGCTCGCCCCCGGCCGCGATTGGGTCGATCCGGTTGAACACCCGGTCGCGGATGTCGAGCCAGCGCACCGCATCGACATGCGCGTCAACGCCGAGGACCGAGGAGTGCTCCACCCCGAGGACGGTGTCGGCGGAATGCACGAACATCTTGGTGGGAATGCACCCACGGTTCAGGCACGTGCCGCCGAAGACCCACTCCTCAACGAGTGCGATCGACCAGCCGTCGAGCGCGGGACCGATGATCGAGTTGCCGCTCCCGGTGCCGATGATGACGAGGTCGTAGTGCTGCATGACCGGCCACGGTACCGTCACGAGCCGCTAGCGCTGGCTCCGAAACATTCACCTGCACACGCAAACTAGAGTTCCACATGGCGAGCCAGTCCCATGGCGGGCCGGTCGACGGGATCGGTCTCCTGCCCGACGATGTTGCCACGGTGCGGATTGATGGGACGGAGATCCGCGTCGAGCACAACGTGTGGCACTACGCCGGCGAGCGCGGCCAAGATCTTCGATTCGACGTGCTGTCCGCCGATGGTTCCGTAGTGGCCTCGCGCCGCGAGAACGGCTGACCGGCCTCGGCGCGTTACCTGGTGTCGCAGGCCCGGGGATCGAATATGGTCCGGCGATGGAATCGTTGTTCGGACTCCCAGCCCACCCCCTGGTCGTCCACATTCCCGTTGTGCTGTTGCCGTTGGCAGCAGTCGGATCGGTGCTGATGCTGCTGAAGCGGCCTGGCTCGAGCGGTACAAGTGGGCTGTGCTGGCCATTGCCGGGGCAGGCGCAGTGGGAGCGATATTCGCCGCCGGATCGGGTGAGGCGTTGGAGAAGGGGCCGGCTCGCGGCAGCCGTCAGGCGATCGAGGAACACGCCGATGCCGGTGAGGGGGCGCGCCTGTTCGGTGTGGTGTTCTTCGTGGTGGTGCTGATCGCGGTGATGGTGCCGGTCCTGCTCGAGCGTCGTGCACGGCACGGATCAGTCCCACCGCGACCGGCGGTCCCCGCGTGGCCGCACCGGGTTGGTTGCGCACGGCGATGGCCGCAGCGATCGTGCTCAGCGCCACGGCGTCGGTCGCCACCGTCATCGACGCGGGACATTCCGGAACGACGTCATCATGGGGCGATTGAAACTCGGCGGCGGAACCGATGACCATGACGACGGCGACGGCGACGGCGACGGTGACGGCGATGATGGCGATTGAGGGTCGGTCCGGCACGGGTGAGCCGTAGTGCCTGCTGGGGCGCGCTGAAGTAGGCCCCTTTGTGGGGCTTTGTTCGCTGTGGGTCGCGGGCTACTTCTCGGTTATTCGGGTGGCGCGATGGCGGTGCCGTCGGGTCGGTAGGTGATGACCGTGCCATCGGCGAGGCGGACGACTTTGGCGTTGGAGCGGTGTCGCCATCTGTTGTGGTGCCCGCAGGCGACGTCTCCGTTGTGGACCTCGGTGGGGCCACCGCGGTGGTGCGGGTGGATGTGATCGATTTGGCATCTGGTG
>JANOKQ010000360.1:0-2669 GCA_031419375.1 Acidimicrobiaceae bacterium | reverse complement strand
GTCGCCGCCAGCCAACTCCACCACTCGACGAAGGCGTTTGCCGATTGCCGCCTCCCGCGCGAGTCGACCGAGACCAGAACCCGAGGCGAACCGCTCCCAGCACCCTCGACGCCCACACGGGCATGGCGGGCCGTCGGGGTGCACGACCATGTGGCCGATCTCCCCGGCGAAGCCGTTCGTGCCCCGCTGCAGCACGCCGCCGGCGATGATGCCCCCGCCGATGCCCGTGCCGAGCGTGACCATCACGACGTCGAATGCCCCGATCGCCGCACCGGTGCGCCACTCGGCAGCAGCCGCGCAGGTTGCGTCGTTGTCGACGTGTACGCGCATCCCGAGCCGCTCCGAGAGCAACCTGCCGACTTCGAACTCACTGATGTCGATGAGGTTCGGTGCGGCGCGCAGCACGCCGTGACGCGTGACCAGCCCGGGAACGCCAACACCGAGCGAGATCGCCGGCATATCCCTGTGCTCGGGGGCGCCCCCACCTTGCACCAGATCACGGCCCAGATCGTGGGCAAGATCGTGGACGAGCCCGACGAGTGTGTCGAGGATGGCGGTCGGATCGTGTGGGGTCGGGCGTCGCTCGGATCGAACGACAGCTCCGGAGTCGTCGAGAACGACGCCGAGGCACTTGGTCCCGCCGACATCGATGCCGATGCGCGAGGTCACGGGAGCTCGGAGCGGACCTTCAGCTCGCGCACCGTGTTCAGGATGCGCACCTCGGCGCGTCGTTTGACGAAACCGGGCAACGGCACCACCAGTTCGATCACCAGGTCGTACCGCACCTCGGTGCCACCATTGGCCACCGCGGTGAAGTGGTAGGCGCCATCGACGGTGCTCATGATGTCGCCACGGATCAGTCGCCACGACAACACACGTGGAGCTTCGCTGTAGTCGTAGCCGAGCGTGTAGTGCGTGCTGCGTCCGAGGGCCGAGGCACGGAACTCCACCTCGGTCGGGCGGCCCTCACCGTCTCGGGCGCGAACGATGACATCTTTGACGTCCTTGGCCCACTCGGGGTAACGCTCGACGTCGGCGGCGATCGCCCAGACCCGCTCGGGCGGCGCAGCGATCGTGGTGGTTTGTGAGGCCTGTTCTGCCATGGTGGTGTTCTAGCCGATCTTGCGGTGTGACGGTTGGACCGACCGTTCGAGCCGCGGCCCGAACCGTCCGTGGCGAACTGCCCAGAGTGCATTCAGCGCCAGGCCGAACATGGGCACGAGAATACCGAACGCCAATGCGTTGACCTGTTTGCCGGTGAGACCAACGGCACCAATGGTGGCCCCGGCGAGGGCGACCAGCACCTGTACCGCCAGCGCCGCGGCCATGGTTCGTTTCACGCTCGGTGTCGCTGTGGTTCCGGTCAACAAGAACAGGTTGGCGACACCGATCTCGTCGGAGCGCGAGCGTTCGAGTGCGCTGACGTAGGCCCACAGGCCGCCCGCTGCACCAATCGTGAACAGCACCATCGACACCACCGCCACCACGATCTGCATGGCCCGCTCATCGCGCAACGCCGCGCCGGTGCCGACGACGGCGGCGAAAACCGCGGTCCCGACCAGGTTGGCCCGAACCAACAGGCTCGGCGGGTAAGGCGAATCGTTCATGCGCCGCTCAGTCTGCCAGGGCTCGACCTGCAAACGCCCCGAGCGCCTGGCCGAGGCGGTGGGCAAGCACGTCGTAGGAGAACTCCGCGACGGCGCGTTCGCGGGCAGCAACCCCCATCGCCGCCCGGCGGGTGGGGTCCTCGAGCAGGGTTTCAAACGCCCGAACCACCTCGTGCACGCTGCGCGGGTCGCGCACCACGATTCCCGTCTCGCCGTCGGCCACCGCCTCGGCTGCCCCACCGCTGTCGCCCGCGACCTGCGCAACCCCGCAGGCGGCGGCCTCAACGAAGACGATCCCGAAACCCTCTTGTTCGAGCCCGCCCCAACGGTTGCGGCACAGCATCGTGTACACGTCGGCACAGCCGTACAGCAGGGGAAGTTCGGCGTTGGTCACCCGCCCCAGAAAACGCACCGGTGCCCGCACCTCGTCAGCGAGGCGGCGCAGCCGCGCCTCGTCACGCCCGCTGCCCGAGATCGCCAGCACCAGACCGGGACGGCGAGACGCCAAGGCGGCAGCGGCGCGGATGGCAGTGTCGAATCCCTTGCGCGGGACGAGCCGGCTGATCCCGACGATGAGCTCGGCGTCCAGCGCGATCCCGAACGACGCCCGCGCCAAGTCGCGTTCGTCCGGTAGCAGCGGACGAAATCGCTCCGTGTCAACGCCTGGCGGCACCACCGTGATCGGCAGCGACCGCCCGGCAGCTCGCTCGGCCTCGGCCGCCGGATAGCCGCCGGCGGCAACCACGTGGCGAGCGTTGCGTAACACGTGAGCGAGTGCCTGCTTCGTGCCGGGCAGACGCCCAGGCACAGTCACCTCGGCACCGTGCAGCACCACGTCGTACGGCAACCTGAGCGACGGGCCGACCAGTCCGAGCGGCACGGCCGGGTCGAGCACGACGAGCTCGGCGCCAACCCGCGCCGCCATGTCGTTGATCCGACGCACCATCAGCGGATGGGGCAACAGCACCGGCTCCCGCGTGCGTTCGATCATGAACGGCTGCCGCGCATCGAAGGCTTTGCTGCCGGCATGTGGCGACGTCAGCACCGCAAAAGTGTCAGGTG
>JANOKQ010000359.1:0-2349 GCA_031419375.1 Acidimicrobiaceae bacterium | reverse complement strand
CCGGTGATGAAGCTCGGCATCGCCACCCGCCGTCCCGAGCAGGTGGTCGGCATTCACTTCTTCAACCCGGTGCCGGTGCTGCGACTCGTCGAACTGGTCACCAGCCTGCTGACCGCCCCCGAGACGGTGCAGCGCGCCGAGGCGTTCGCCACCGACGTGCTGCACAAGAAGGTGATCCGCAGCCAGGACCGGGCGGGGTTCATCGTCAACGCGCTACTGATCCCATACATCCTCTCGGCGATCCGGATGATGGAATCCGGTTTCGCCACGCCGACCGATATCGACACCGGCATGGTCGAGGGCTGCAACCATCCAATGGGCCCGCTGCATCTGGCCGATCTGATCGGACTCGATACCACCCTCGCCGTTGCCGACAGCCTGTACACCGAGTTCAAGGAGCCGCTGTACGCGCCGCCGCCGCTGCTGTCGAGGATGGTCGAAGCGGGCCTCCTCGGCCGCAAAGCCGGCCGCGGCTTCTTCGACTACCACCGCTCCTAGCCGCTGCGCGACGACGTCGGTGTAGGCTCCTCGCTGAAGGGGAGTATCCCGCATTCTCGTTGTCGTCATGACGGCCTATGGCCCGGCAGCGAGGGCCCGCATTCGTGCGGGTCGGGAGAGACCTTCGGCCAGCAACGGCTTTGCGACCGAAGGAACCGACCCATCGTGCCCACCACTTCCACACCCACCCCCGACTTGCTTGCCGATGTTCGGGAGCCGCATCGGTTGACCGGTACGGCGGTCGTCGCGTTGTTGGCTGTCGATCCGGAGCAGGGGTTGACCGACAGGGAAGCCGCGACGCGTCGGACCGATGTTGGTGACAACGTGTTGGCGGATGCGGTGCGAGTGCCGGGGTGGCGACGATTCGTCGACCAGTTCCGCGACCTGTTGATCCTGATCCTGATCGGTGCTGCAGTGATGGCGTTCGTGGTGTCGAGGGAGTTGAAGACGCCGTTGGTGGTGTTGGTGGTGGTGCTGGTCAACGCGGTGATCGGGTTCGTGCAGGAAAACCGGGCAGAGCGATCGTTAGAGGCGTTGAAACGGATGCTGGTCGATCAGGCCCGCGTCCGCCGCGACGGTCGGGCCCTGCTGGTGGCTGCCTCCGAGCTGGTGCCGGGTGACATCGTGCTGCTCGAGGCCGGCGACCGGGTGCCGGCCGACGGGAGGGCGCTGGTCGCGAACAGCGTTGAGATCGACGAGGCCGTGCTGACCGGCGAGAGCCGACCTGCCGTCAAGGACACCGCCCCGGTTGATGCTGATGGAGTGTCGATCGGTGACCGCTCGTGCATGGCGCACATGAACACGGTCGTTACTCGTGGCCGACTCGAGCTGGTCGTGACCGCGACCGGAATGGGCACCCAAATCGGCCGGATCGCCAAGCTGCTGAGCGATACGAAGACCGAGCGCACCCCGTTGCAACGACAGTTGGATGGGTTGGCGCACAGTCTCGCCAAGCTCGCCGCAGCGATTGTCGCAGCGGTGTTCGCGATCGGGTTGCTGCGCGGGCAATCGGTGAGCGACGTGACGCTGACCGCGGTGGCGTTGGCGGTCGCGGCGATCCCCGAGGGTCTGCCGGCGGTGACCGTGGTGACCTTGGCCGTGGGTGTGTCGAAGATGGCGCGCCGAAACGCGATCATCAAACGGTTGGCGTCGGTGGAGACGCTCGGTTGCACAACGGTGATCTGTTCGGACAAGACCGGCACGCTCACCTTGAACGAGATGACCGCCGTCGAGTTCGTTACTCAGCTCCGATCGCACACCGTGTCCGGTGATGGTTACTCGCCAAAGGGCGAGATCGAATCGGTCGCCGGTGACGAACCCGTCGTCATCGACGCGGCGTTGATGGCGATGGCGTTGTGCAACGACGCAACCGTCAGCTTCGACGGGGACGAGTGGCGTCTCGTCGGTGACCCGACCGAAGGCGCACTGGTCGTGTTGGCCGTCAAGGGCGGGATCGACGTGACCAACCTGCGTGCCGGTCACCCGCGGCTGGCCGAGTTGCCGTTCGACTCGGCAAACAAGTTCATGATCACCGCCCACTCGATGATCACCGACAGCGGCCGAGATGTGGTCCGTGTGTTCGTCAAGGGCGCACCGGATGTGCTGTTGACCCGCACGACAACGGTCATTGACGGTGACGGCCGCACCGAGCCGCTCACGCAGGTGGCCGTCGTCGTCGAAGCTGCGATCGATCAGATGGCAAGCCGCGGGTTGCGCGTCCTCGCCGTCGCTCAACGCGAGTTCGACATCGCCGGGTTCGCCGAGTTCATCGGCGGTGGTCGGCCCGTGATCGACGTCGCCTCGGACCTCACTCTGGTTGCGCTGGTCGGGATCGTCGACCCACCACGACCC